>CAYNCH010000148.1:0-5043 GCA_964395815.1 uncultured Methyloversatilis sp. | reverse complement strand
TGGCGAGCTTCTGCCGGGTATCGAATAGCTGGGTCTGGGCATTCAGCACGTCGATGTTGATGCGCACCCCGACCTCATAGCCCAGCTTGTTCGATTCGACAGCGAGTTGCGACGACGCCAGGCCGGCTTCGAGCGCACGTACCTGCGCCAGCCCGGCATTGACGCCCAGATAGGCCTGTCGCGCGGCCAACGCCGCCTGACGGCGGGCGTTGTCGAGGTCGGCACGCGCCTTTTCGTTGAGCGCCACCGCCTCGCGTTCCTTCGAGGACACCGCGCCGCCGGCGAAAAGCGGTACGGCCAGCTGCAGACCGATCGTACTGCTCTTGCTGTCGCTGCCGCTGCTGCCGGGGGTGATGCTGCCGCCGACCGAGTTCCTGCCATGCGTCGCCACCAGATCGAGCGTCGGGTAATGACCGGCCCGCTGCTTCTCGATCTCGCGACCGGCGATTTCGAAAGCGGTCTGCGCCAGTTGCACACCCAGGTTATCGTTCTCGGCGGACTGCACCCATTGGCCGATATCGTCGGGCTGCGGCCGGCCGATCCGCAGTTCCGTCTTCAGCCCTTTGAGGTTCTCGGGCTCCTTGCCCGTCAGGGTGCGCAGGGTCTGGCGCTTGACGGCGAGGTCGTTCTCGGCGGCCAGTTCCTGTGCCACGATCAGGTCGTAGCGGGCCTGAGCTTCATGGGTGTCGGTGATGGTCGCGGTGCCGACCTCGAAGTTGCGCTTCGCCGATTCGAGCTGCTCGGCCGTGGCGATCTTTTGTGCCTGCGCCGTCGCCAACGCCTCCTGCGCCAGCAGCACGTCGAAATAGGCCTGCGTCACACGCACGATCAGGTCCTGTCCGGATTGGGCGAACTGCATCTCGGTGCTCGCCGCGGCCAGTTGCGCCTGCTGGTAGCCGGTCCAGTTCTGCCAGCGGAACAGCGGTTGCGACAGGGACAGGCCCCAGCCGTTGCTGTTGTAGCTCGCGCTGCTGGTCGTGCCGGTGGCGCGTGCGCGCGCCTCGGCGTCGTTCCATGTGGTGTTCGCCGAAAATCCGATGGTCGGCAGCAATCCGGCCTTGCCTTGCGGCAACCTCTCCAGCCCCGCATCGCGGGCGGCGCGCGCGGCGGCATATTGCGCATCATTGGCCTGCGCATCGCGATAGACCTGCAAAAGGTCGGCGGCGAAGGTGGCCGACGAGACGGTAGCACCGGTCGCAAAGGCAAGAGCGATGAGGAGGGAAAGATGCGGCTTCATGGAAACTCCGGGAAAGAAATCAGTAGGTAGGCGTCGCGGGATCGACATCGCGCGACCAAGCGGCCATGCCGCCGTAGAGATTGATCACGTTGCCGAAACCCTGATGCTCAAGGAACATGGCAACCTGGTAGCTGCGAGCGCCGTGATGGCAGACCACGACGATCTCCGCATCGCGCTGCAGTTCGAGATAGCGCGCCGGAATCGAGCGCATCGGCATCAGCTTCGCGCCGGGCAGGCGGCAGACGTCGAACTCCCAGGGCTCGCGCACATCGAGCAGCAGCGGCGGTGGCCGCTGCGCATCGTCAAGCCATTCCTTGAGCTGGGGTGCGGTCAGCTGCTTCATCAGAACAGGAACTGCCGTGCCGAAGCGCCACCCTGCAGCAGCGGGACAGCGGTTTCGAGGAGGTCGGTCTCGACCAGGATATCCGTGCCCTGGCGCTCGATGCGGCGCAAGCTCATGACCGGGGCCTTGCCGGCCTGGGCGACGAAGGCGAACAGGCGACCGCCAACCTTGAGCTGGGCCAGCAGGGCGGCGGGGATTTCGGCCACGCCGCCCGACACCACGATGCAGTCGTAGGGCGCATGTGCCGTCAGGCCGGCGAGGCCGTCGCCGGTCTCGACCATGACATTGGCGACGCCATCGGCCGCGAGATTTGCGCGTGCCACCTCGGCGAGCGCCGGATCGATCTCGACGGTCCAGACCTGCGCGGCGCGCTCGGCCAGCAAGGCAGCCATATGGCCGGAGCCGGTGCCGATTTCGAGCACCATCTCGCCCGGCTTGATCTGCGCTTCCTGCAGCAGGCGCACCTCGAGCTTGGGGGTCAGCATCGCAGCCGTCGGCGACAGCGGGATGGCCGCATCGGCGAATGCCAGGCTGCGATAGGCCGCAGGCACATAGTGCTCGCGGCGGTCGGCATACAGCAGGTCGACGGTGTCGGGCGACATGCGCTCGCAGGTTCTGAGCTGCTGCTGGATCATGTGGTGGCGGGCGGTTTCGAGGTTCATGGCAGGGCTCGCGGAAATATTGAATTGTGGGCGAAAACGACGAAGACAAGATGAGAAGAAACAAGCTGTTGCATTTTACGTCGGCTCCTTCACCCGGTACCACGCCGCATACAGGGCCGGCAGGAACAGCAGCGTCAGCACCGTGGCGATGATCAGCCCGCCCATGATGGCCACCGCCATCGGCCCCCAGAAGATCTGCCGCGTGAGCGGAATCATCGCCAGCACCGCCGCCGCGGCCGTCAGCATGATCGGCCGGAAACGCCGCACGGCGGCGCCGACGATGGCATCCCAGCGATGCTTGCCGGCCTGCTCGTCCTGTTCGATCTGGTCGACGAGAATCACCGAATTTCTCAGGATCATGCCCATCAGCGCGATGACGCCGAGGTTGGCGACGAAGCCGAAGGGCGCGGCGAAGGCGAACAGCGCCAGCGCCACGCCGATCAGGCCGAGCGGTGCGGTGAGCAGCGCCATCAGCGTGCGGCGCATGCTCTGCAGCTGCATCATCAGCAGGGTGATCACCGCCACGATCATCAGCGGCATGACCGCCTTGAGGGCGTTTTCGTTCTTCGCCGATTCCTCGATCGCGCCGCCGATCTCGATGCGGTAGCCGGGCGGCAGGCGCTGGCGGATGTCGGCGAGCAGCGGATCGATCTGCTGCGTGGCGGTCGGGGCGGTGACGGCATCGTTGGCCAGGTCGGCGCGCACCTGGATGGCCGGCAGACGGTCGCGCCGCCAGATGATGCCTTCTTCCAGCACCGCTTCCATCTTCGCCACCTGGGCGAGCGGAATCCACTTGCCGCCCTGCGTGGAATTGGTCGGCACTGGCAGGTCGGCGAGGCGGTCGAGCCGGCCGCGCTCGCTGCCGTCGGCGCGCCAGACGATGTCGATCAGCTGGTCGCCCTCGCGAAACTGGGTCAGGGTCAGCCCCTGCTGCACGCCTTGCAGCGCCATCGCCACATCCTGGCTCGACACCCCGAGCAGACGGGCGCGATCCTGGTCGAGCACCACGCGCACGCTCTTCGATTTCTCGTTCCAGTCCAGATGGACGTTGGTGACATTGGCATTGCCGCGCATCACGGCCGCCACCTCCTGGGCGATGCCGCGCAGGGTTTCGATGTCTTCTCCCGCCACCCGGAACACCACCGGATAACCGACCGGCGGGCCGTTCTCCAGCCGCTGCACGCGCGTGCGCAGATGGCTCCAGCTGCCGTCGGGCGCAGCGAAGTGGCGCTGCAGGTAGGCTTTGACTTCCTCCCGCGCGGCAAAATCCTTGGTCACGACGACGAACTGGCCGAAGTTGTCGTTGAACAGCTGCTGGTCGAGCGGCAGGTAGAAACGCGGCGCGCCGTTGCCGATGTAGGACGCGACATTGACCAGCCTGTCCTTGATCTCATCCTTTGCAAGCAGGGCCTCGACGCGCTTGACCTCGTGTTCGGTCGCCTTGAGCGACGCGCCCTGCGGCAGCCACAGGTCGACGACCAGCTCGCTGCGGTTCGACGGCGGGAAGAACTGGTACTGCACGCCGACCTTGAACAGCGCCATGCCGCCGACGAAGGCCAGCACAGTGAGGCCGATGACGATCCAGCGATGGCGCAGGCACCACACCAGCAGTGCCTGGAAGCGGCGGTAGAAGGCCGTGTCATAGACATCGCCATGATGTTCGGCGCCGTATTTGCGCAGCGCCTGTTCATCGAGAATCCGGTAGCCGATGTAGGGCGTGAAGATCACCGCGACGAACCACGAGACGAGCAGCGCGATGGTCGTCACCGAGAAAATCGCGCCGGCATATTCGCCCGCACCCGACTTGGCAAAGCCCACCGGCGTGAACGCGGCGGCGGTAATCAGCGTGCCGGTGAGCATCGGGAAGGCGGTGCTGGTGTAGGCGAAAGTGGCCGCCTTGGCCTTTTCCCAGCCCTGCTCGATCTTCACCACCATCATCTCGGCGGCGATGATCGCGTCGTCGACCAGCAGGCCCAGCGCGATGATCAGGGCGCCCAGCGAGATGCGGTGCAGGTCGATGCCGAGCACCTTCATCATCAGGAAAGTCACCGCCAGCACCAGCGGGATCGACAGCGCCACCACCATGCCGGTGCGCACGCCCAGGCTCAAAAAGCTCACCGCCAGCACGATCAGCACCGCCTCGGCCAGCGTCTTGAGGAACAGGTCGAGCGAGACGCGCACGACGGTCGGCTGGTCGGCCACTGTGGTCACCTCAAGCCCCAGCGGCAGGGCCTGCTTCTGTGCCGCGATCTCGGCGTCGAGCGCCTTGCCGAGCGTGATCACATCGCCGCCCGTGGCCATCACCACGGCGATGCCGACGGCGTCCCGACCATCGACGCGCAGGCGCGGATTGGGCGGATCGGCGAAGCCGTGCGTCACCGTGGCGACATCGCCGAGCTTGAAATGCCGGCCGCCGATCACCAGGTCGGTGGCGCGAATCTGCTCGACGCTGTCAAAGGCGCCGGACACGCGCAGGCGCACGCGGTCGCTGTCGGTCTCGACGAAGCCGGCCGGCTGCACCGCGTTCTGCTGGGCGATGGCGTTGGCCACCAGCGCCGGGGTGAGGCCGAGCGCGGCGACACGCTGCGGCGCCATGTCGATGAAGATCTTCTCATCCTGGACGCCGAGCAGGTCGACCTTCTTCACGTCCGGCAGATTGCGCAGGGCACGCTGCATGCGCACGGCGGCGCGGCGCAGTTCGGCGTAGTCGTAACCTGCACCCGTCAGCGCGTAGATATTTACGTAGACGTCGCCGAACTCGTCGTTGGGGAACGGGCCCTGCACGCCGGGCGGCAGCGTGT
>CAYNCH010000147.1:0-5067 GCA_964395815.1 uncultured Methyloversatilis sp. | reverse complement strand
CATTGCGCAGGCGCTGGCCGCCGCCGACGAGGAAAGTCGCCGGCATTTTCTCGCATCTGCTGCCGCAGGCCGGCCCCACGCCGGCCATCATCGCCGCCTCGCTCATCGCCAGCGGTGCGGTGCTGCAGGCACTGCTCGGCCTGGCTCTGACCCACCGTTTCATCGGCCGGCAACCGGCCCTGGACAACGGGCCGGAGGTGCTGCGCTTCATCATTCTGTGCGGGCCGCTGGCGTCGCTGCTCAATGCCACCATCGGCAGCCTCACATTCTCGGCCTTCACCGGCAAAGGCATCGCCGGCCTGCTGCTCGAATGGCTGGCATGGTGGTCGGGCGATACCATCGGCGTGCTGTTCGGCACCCCGATCGTCCTCGCGATCGCGGCCAATCCCCGGTCGATCTGGCGGCCCCGCCGGCTGACCGTCGCCCTGCCGCTGATATTCGCCGCCGTGCTGACCACGGCATTCTTCTACACCATCGGCCGCCTCGAACATGAAAACCGCCAGACGGAATTCAAGCGACATGCCGAACTGCTCGCCAATACCGTGCAATCCGCCTTCGCTTCCGCCAACGAGGCGGCGCGCAGCCTGGCCGATTATTTCAATGCCAGCGAGCGGGTCGATGCGCATGAATTCACCCGTTTCGCCAGCAGCCTCCACCAGAGGCATCCCGATCTGCAGGCCCTCGAATGGGCACCGCGCATCACGCACGTCGAGCGTGATGCTTACGAGTCCAGCCTGCGCAGCCGCGATGAAGCGCACTCCGGCATCCACGCCATCGGGCCGGGGGGAAACAGCATTCCCGCCAGGCAGCACGAGGAATATTTTCCGGTGCATTACGCCTATCCCAGAACCGGGAACGAGCGGGCCATCGGACTGGATCTCGGCTCGGACGTCCAGCGCCGGGAGGCGCTCGATGCGGCCCGGAAGAGCGGATACCTGTCCGTTTCCGGACGCGTGCAACTGGTTCAGGAGGACTCGCAGCAGTCCGCGATCCTGGCCATCGCCCCCGTTTTGGCCGCCGACCGCAATGCTGGCCGGAGCACTGAATCCATTGCGGGCTACGCCATCGCGGTCATGCACATTGCCGACGTTCTCGACCTCGCACTGAAACCCCTGCTATACAAGGATGTCGCCTATCGGCTGACCGATCTCGACGCCGCCCCCACGATGCGCCTGCTGCATGAAGCCGGCCAGTTCGCCGGCGCACCTCTGTACGGCCACACCCGCGATTTCGATTTCGGCGGCCGCCGCTGGCATCTCGACATCCGCGCCGGTGAAAACTATCGCTTCACGCATCGCGCCGGTTCCGCCTGGGTGATGCTTGCCGGCGGCGTGGCGGTCTCCGCACTGCTGAGTTTCTTCCTGCTCATCCTCAGCGGCCGTACTGCCCGCACCGAGCAACTGGTGAAGGAGCGCACCGCCGAGCTCGACAGTGCCCGCGCCGCTGCAGAGAAAGTGCGCCAGCTGCTTGAGGAAGCGGTCGGCAGCATTGCCCAGGGCTTCACCATCTACGATGAAAACGACCGGCTGGTGGTCTGCAACGAGGCCTACAAGAGCTTCTACGAGACCAGCCGCGACCTCATCGTGCCGGGCACCACCTTCGAGGAAATCGTCCGGCGAGGCGCCGAGCGCGGCCAGTATGCCGCCGCGCTCGGCGACGTCGATGCCTGGGTGAAAGCGCGCGTCGCCCAGCACCAGAGCGCGGACGGCAGGGTGATCGAACAGCGGCTCGGCGACGGCCGCTGGCTGCTGATCGTCGAACACCGCACGCCAAGCGGATACATCGTCGGCAACCGCATCGACATCACCGAGTTGAAGCGCACCGCCGCCGCGCTGGGTGATCGCAACGCCCAACTCGACGCCATCTTCCAGCTCAGCCCGGATGGCCTGGTGTCCTTCGATCTCGCAGGCCATGTCAAGAGCGTCAATGCCGCCTTCACGCGCATGACCGGCCTGCCAGCCGCCGCAGTCAGCGGCCGGTCCCAGGCCGAACTTGAAGGACAACTACGCGCGCTGGCCGAGCACCCCGAACAGTGGCCGGGGCTCGAAGCATCGTTCCACACCGCAAAAGTCGGCGCTGGCGGGACGGCGACCAGCAGTACGGAACCCCATCTGCTGGCCCTGCAGCGGCCGCGCGCGGCAGTCCTCGAACTGGTGGGCGTGACCAGCACCGCGGCATCCGTCAGCCGCCTGCTCTACCTGCGCGACGTCACGCATGAAGTGGAGGTGGACCGCATGAAGAGCGAGTTCCTGTCGCACGCCGCGCACGAGTTGCGCACCCCGATGGCGAGCATCTTCGGCTTCACCGAACTGCTCATGACCCAGGAGTTCGACGAGGCTACCCGCAAGGATCTGCTCGCGACCATCTACAAGCAGACCGCCTGGCTGGTCGATATCATCAACGAACTCCTCGACCTCGCCCGTATCGAGTCGCGCCGCGGCAAGGATTTCTCCATCGCGGCCGTGGCGCTCGACGCATGTGTCGCCGATGTCCTCGGCACCCTGTCGATCGACGCAGAACGCTGGCCGATCATCGTCGAGGTCGCGGACGATCTGCCGCCCGCGCTTGCCGATGCCGCCAAACTGCGTCAGGCCATCACCAATGTGCTCGGCAATGCCGTGAAGTATTCTCCCGCCGGCGGCACCCTCTCGATCCGCGGCGTCACCCGCGTCAGCGACGACCGCCCGCAGGTCGGCCTGATCATCGCCGATCACGGCATCGGCATGACGCCCGAGCAGGTCTCCCATGTCGGCGAGCGCTTCTACCGCGCCGATTCTTCCGGCAATATCCCCGGTACCGGCCTCGGCATGGCCATCGTCAAGGAAATCCTCGATTTGCTCGGCGGCAGCTTCACCGTCGTGAGTACCCCCGGCACCGGCACCACCGTCTCACTCTGGCTGCCCGTCGCCCAAACAGATCAAACACCTACTGAAAGCACCGCCACGTGATCTCACCTCCGTCATCCTGTGTGCCCGGTTCCGCACTGGCGATACGCATCGTCTTCGGCGCCCTGGTCTACCTGGCGCTCGGGCACGCCGGCCTGGCCCTGTCGATTCCCACCGGCTATGCGAGCCCGCTCTTTCCCGCCGCCGGCTTCGCCGTGGCCTTCCTGTTGTGGGCCGGGTGGCGCGCGTGGCCAGCCATTTTTGTCGGCTCGACCCTGCTCAACCTGAATGCCGGCTTTCACGACGCCAGTCATGTCGCCGCAGCACTCGGCATCGCCTTCGGTGCCACCGCCCAGGCGCTGGTCGCCGTGCGGCTGATCAAGCACCGCAGCGGCACGAACTGGCGCACGCTGGAGTCGGTCCGCGACATCACGCGGGTATTGCTGCTCGCCGGCCCGCTGGCCTGCCTGGTTTCAGCGAGCGTCGGCGTCACTACGCTGTATTCGGCAGGGCTGGCTTCCCAGGGCGACATCGCCTTCACGTGGTGGAACTGGTGGGCCGGCGACACGCTGGGCATCCTCATCGCACTGCCGCTCAGTCTGACCTTCCTCCTGCGCAACGAGCCGGCCTGGCACGCGCGCCAGGCCGCCCTGGGGCTGCCGATGCTGACGACCCTGATCGTCATCGCTGTCGGTTACACGGCGGTTTCGCAGTGGGAGCACAGCCGGATCGACACGGCGATCGCCGAGCACGGCGAGCAACTGGCAAAGCGTCTCGAACAACGCTTCATCGCCCACCAGGAAGCGCTGGCAGCGCTCAAGCGCCTCATCGAAGTCACGCCGGACATGAACTACACGCAGTTCGACCACTTCACGCGCATTACCCTGCGGGAAAATCCGGACATTTTCGGGCTGAGCTACAACCCCTACGTCCGCCAGGCCGAACGGGCCGTCGTCGAGCGGCGCATGGCCGCACGCACGCAACGGCCGGATTTCGAAATCAGGGAGCGCGATCCGCACAAAGGCCTGGTCCGTGCCGGCGACCGGCCCGATTACGTCGCGGTCGGCTTCATCGCGCCCTTGCAGGGCAACCTGCCGGCCATCGGCTTTGACATCAACTCGGAACCGGTACGGCAGGCCGCGATCCGGAAAGCCCGCGAAACACGCCAGCCCAGCATCACGGCAACGATCCAGCTGGTGCAGGAAAACCAGAAACGCGTCGGCGCACTGCTGCTGCACCCGGCGTACGAAACCGGACCGGACACGGATACGCCACCCAGCGATGCCAACCTCAAGGGGTTTGCCGTCGGCGTCATCAAGCTCGACGAGATGGTGCAGATCGCTACCGCGCAGGACCGCATAGCCGGGCTGGAATTTCACATCGACGACGTGACGGATGCCCGGCCAAGCAAGGTGCTGTATTCCAGCAATGCTCCGCCGGCCGCCACGCACAGTACCCATCTGAAACGCCGCGAACTGCGGATGGCGGACCGTACCTGGGCAATGACGGTTTTTCCGACTGCAGCCTATCAGCCGGCCAATCGTCCCTGGGTCGCCTGGGCGACGGCGATCGTCGGCCTGCTGCTGGCGGCCTTGCTGCAGGTCCTGCTGCTCGTCACCACCGGGCAGCGCGCCGCCGCCGAACGCCAGATGCGGCGGCAGAGCGTGCGGCTCGAAACCCAGGGCACCGAACTGCAGGATCGCACGGCCCTGATCAATACGCTGTTCGATTTGAGCCCGGACGGTTTCGTCGCCTTCGCCCCCGATGGCTCGGTCCGCTTCGCCAACCCCGCCTTCTACCGGATGACGGGCATAGCGGCGGACGACGCGTATCGACAGACGATTGACAGCCTGGATCGACATTTGCGCACATGCGCCGAGCAACCGGAACGCCATGTTTCGCTCGCCAACCTGTTCTCCGACCAGCCGCAAGCCGCCGCGGTCCAGAGGCTGACGCTGGCGCGCCCGCACAAGATCGTGCTGCAGATCGCCGGTGTGCGCGGGCTGGACGCAACCAGCATCGATCGTTTCGCCTATTTCCGCGACGTCACGCACGAAGACGACGTCGACCGCATGAAGAGCGAGTTCCTCTCCCATGCCGCGCACGAGTTGCGCACGCCGATGGCCAGCATCTTCGGCTTCACCGAACTGCTGATGACCCAGGAATTCGACGCGGCCACCCG
>CAYNCH010000146.1:0-5129 GCA_964395815.1 uncultured Methyloversatilis sp. | reverse complement strand
AATCGGCAACCCACATCGGGGCGCTATCTGGCCCTGCCACGCACATCGTCGGAGAACCGCCGCTATATCCCGATTGGTTATCTCGATCATTCCATCGTTGCCGCCAATGATCTGCAATTCATCCCTGATGCTTCGCTTTATCACTTCGGGATTGTTGGTAGTGCAATGCACATGGGGTGGACTCGCATTACATCGGGCCGCCTGAAAAGTGACATTCGTTATTCAGTCAAATACACCTACAACACGTTTCCATGGCCAACGCCCACCGACAAGCAGCGCGCCGCCATCGAGGCCGCTGCGCAAGCCGTGCTTGATGCCCGTGCCGCACATCCCGGCGCGACGCTTGCCGATCTGTATGACCCGCTGACCATGCCGCCCGATCTGGTGAAGGTGCACCAGAAGCTGGACGCCGCCGTGGACGCTGCCTATGGCTACAAGGGCGCAGCCACCGATGCCGCGCGCGTGGCGTTTCTCTTCAGCCTCTATCAGCAGATCGCCGGCCTGCTGCCGGCCGAGAAAGCGCCGTCCCGCCGGCGCCGACTTTTGAAGGAAAAAGCATGAATCATGAAAATGTTTTGCCAGTACAGCCAGAGCATCAGATCGCTGTATTTCAGGAAAGGAGCATTCGGCGCACATGGCATGAAGATCAATGGTGGTTTTCTGTCATCGATGTTGTCGGTGTTTTGTCCGACTCGGCTATTCCCAAAAGGTATTGGTCTGATCTCAAAAGGAAATTGACTCAAGAAGCCGGATCCGGACAACCGTACGAAAAAATCGTACGGTTGAAATTGCCTGCTCCCGATGGCAAACAGAGGGAAACGGATTGTGCCGATACCGAAACGTTATTCCGCATCATCCAATCGATTCCTTCACCGAAAGCCGAGCCCTTCAAGCGCTGGCTGGCGCAGGTGGGTTATGAGCGGGTGAAGGAGATAGAGAACCCCGAACTTGCCAGCGCCCGCGCCCGTGAGTTGTATCAGGCCAAGGGCTACCCGCAAGCGTGGATCGAGAAGCGCTTGCGATCCATCGCTGTGCGCGGCGAACTGACCGACGAGTGGAAGGCGCGCGGGGTGGCCGAGGGCAAGGAATACGCGATCCTCACCGCGGAGATTGCCAAGGCGACCTTCGGGGTGACGCCGGGCGCCCACAAGCGGATCAAGAGGCTGGACAAGGTGAAGACCGGTAACAATTTGCGCGACCACATGACCGACCTCGAACTGATCTTTACCATGCTCGGCGAGGCGGGCACGACGGAGATCGCGCGCCGCAAGGATGCGCAAGGCTTTGGCGAAAACCGCGACGCAGCGAAGCAGGGCGGCGCGGTGGCGGGCAACGCGCGCAAGGAACTGGAGGCGAAGACCGGCAAGCCGGTGGTCAGCCGCACGAATTACCTCGCGCTGGAGGGGAACGAAAAGCCGCCGGGCCGGACGGTGAAGCGGAAATAGCGCCGTCCCGCCGGCGCCGACTTTTCGGCGTCACCCGGCGACCTGCCAAGCCGTCGCAGCACTCCGGTATCATCGCCGCATTCGCAAGCCAACACAGGAATCCAGCCATGCTTGAAGACGGAAAGATCTATCCCGCCACCCTCGTGCGCTCGCAGCGCATCACCCCGCCCGACTCGCCGGAAGAGGTGCGCCATCTCGTGTTCCGCCGCGACGATATCGGTTTCGATTGCCGCATGGGCCAGTGCGTGCGCGTGATGGCGCCGGGCCAGTACGGCAACAAGTATCACCCGCGCCTCTATCTGGTGGCCGATGAGGTCGCCGAGCGTGATGGCGGCATCGAGTTCGCCCTCTGCGTCAAGCGGCACAATTACATCGACGATTTCAATGGCGAGCGCTACCCCGGCATCGCGTCGAACTACCTGTGCGACCTGCCGGTGGGCGCTAGCGTCGAGTTTTCCGGCCCCTTCGGCTACCCCTTCGCCGTGCCCGAGAGCCGCAAGGCCGGCATCCTGATGATCGGCATGGGCACGGGCATCGCGCCCTTCCGCGCGCTGATCCGCACGATCTACGAGAAGCACGGCAGCTGGGACGGCAAGGTGCGCCTGTTCTACGGCGCGAAGACCGGCCTCGAAATGCTCTACATGAACGACGAGAACAAGGACCTCTCGCAGTACGTCTACCAGCCGACCTTCAAGGCCTTCCAGGCCATCAGCCCGCGTCCGGTGTTCGACGCGCCGGTCGAGCTCGACAAGGCCATCGAGCAGAACGCCGCCGAGGTGTGGGAGATGCTGCAGGCGCCCGACACGCACGTCTATCTGGCCGGCGTGCACGACATGCAGGCGGCCATCGAGAAATCGCTGGCCGGCATCGCCGGATCGGAAGATGCCTGGCTGCAGGCCAAGGATGCGCTGCAGACGGCCGGCGGCTGGCACGAAGTGCTGTACTGAGGCGCAAACCGTAAAAAGTCGGCGCCGGCGGGACGGCGGTATTTACAAGCCGACGCTTGCCCCCGCGCCCAGCAGCGTTGCGATGCCGAGCACCGCGAAGATCGCGGCGGCGATGGCATGCACGAGGCGCACCGGCATCCGCTGGGCGATACGGTTGCCCAGCAGCACCGCCGGGGCATTGGCGATCATCATCCCCAGCGTGGTGCCGGAGACGACCAGGAAGAAGGCCTGATACTGGGCGGCCAGCGCCACCGTCGCCACCTGGGTCTTGTCGCCCATCTCGGCCAGGAAGAAGGCGATCAGCGTCGTGCCGAAGACGCCGTATTTCACCAACCGGGCCTCGTCCTCGTCGAACTTGTCCGGAATGAGCGTCCACACCGCCATGCCGATGAAGGACAGACCGAGAATCCAGCGCAGGGTTTCCGGGGCCAGCAGCGATGTGATCCAGGCGCCGAGCGCGCCGGCAAAGGCATGGTTGGCAATCGTCGCCAGCAGGATGCCGACGACGATGGGCATCGGCTTGCGGAACTTGGCGGCGAGGATGAAGGCGAGCAACTGGGTCTTGTCGCCGATTTCGGCGAGCGCGACGATACCGGCCGAGACGAGGAAGGCTTCCATGAGCGCGAAGGGCAGGAACGCCCCAATGACGGGGGGCGGATTGTAGCGGGGATGCGCTGTATCCGCCCCGCCGGTTTCAGTGCCCGATCGGCTGGAAGCCGGGATCGTCGCAATACTTGCCGTAGTTTTCGAGCGCGTAGATCACCTTGACCAGCACGACCTTCCACCCGAAGCTCGTGGGCGACGACCGCTTGGCCTGGCGGTGCGACGACGATCGACACCCGCCGTCGCGCCGGCCCCGACTTTCCCGATTACTTGAGCTGGCCGCGTGCTTTCATCCGGTCGCAGGCATTGGCACGTAGCGCCGGCAATGTCTTGCCCTGTTCCTGCGCGAGGGAGACCATCTGAGCGTGGTGTTCGGCCTGGTAAGCCTTGCATTCGTCGTAGCTGCCGAACGACCACATTTTCTGCTGATGGGCGGCGCGCTCTTCGGCGGACATTAGCGACCATCCCGGTGTGTTGTTGGCGCCGAGCGCGAAGCGCCCTCCGCCCGGCCCCCCGCCCGGTCCACCTTGCGACCAGACCGGTGCGGCCACTGCGGAACCGAGCAGCGCGGCGACGATGAAATGACGGTATTTCATGGTGTTCTCCTTTCCCTTTGTGGTTCGAGGCTATCCCGTACCTTCGGTTGATTTATAGGACGCAAGGGGCATTCATGCCAGTTCTTGATTCTCGACAGTTTGCGGGTCTATTACAGCTAATCGGTCAAGGAATGGGGCGCTCAGCCTCAGGACAAGATGAATTTTTCTGCTTGCCCAGCTATAGCCCGGAACGATTGTCTGTCCCGCAGCCCGATAAATCATGGGGCAGGGTCTGGATAAGCGAGCCTTAAGGTTCGCCTCATAGGATGTGCAAAATGGTTTCCGTCTGTGCGGCATGTGCCTGATGCATGACGGAGTGCCTCTCGAAAAGGGGAATCGTCATGAAGACTGGTACGGCATGGGGTGTGTTGTGCGCGGGCGTCTTGCTCGCCGGCTGTGCCGGCACGGGTGTCGGCTACGTACATAAGGATGGCTGGCGGCCAGGTACGGTGACCGGCATCGGAAATGACCGGGAAATTCTGGTGCGCTTGTCCGACACCTGCGTCGACGCGGCGCAGGCGTCGACCTACGCATTGATTCGCTATACGGGCAATTCGCATCTGCGCTGGCGTGCGTTTCCGGTCCCTGACGGGATGAGCGTCCGGGTCGGCGACAAGGTCGATCTCAATGTCAATGAATGCCGCTTTGCGCGGACCGAATAAGGAAACGGGGATGAAAGCCATTGTGTCTGCCCTGCTGGCTTGCCTGGCCCTGCCGGCGGCTGCCGTCGAGATCCGGATGACGCCGGAACAGGGCGCCCGCCAGGGGGTCGCCGTCGCGACGCTCGGCGAGATGCAGGCGCGCGGCGGTATTCGCCTGCCGGCCCAGGTGGTGGTGCCGCCTGCGCAGATCGAGGTGATCGCCTCACCTCTGCCGGCCATGGTGGCGGCGGTGCGCGTCGCCCATGGCGAGGCGGTGAAAAAGGGGCAGGTGCTCGCCCGCCTGCAGGGTGCGCCGTTGATCGAGCTGCAGCGCGAGTTCGCTTCGGCGCGCGCGCAGGCCGATCTGGCCGGCGAGAGCCTGCGCCGCGACGAAAGCCTGTTCGTCGACGGCATCATCTCCGGTGCACGCCTGTCGGCCACCCGTGCGGCCGAGCGCCAGGCGGCGCTGCTGCTTGCCGAGAAACGGCTGGCGCTGCGCCTGGCCGGCCTGCCCGAACCCAAGCAGGGCGGGGCACTGGCTTCCGGCGCGGAAATCCGCGCACCCTTCGACGGCGTGGTGCTCGATGCGCCCGCGCAGCCCGGGCAACGGGTGGATGCGATGACGCCGCTGTTCAAGCTGGGACGCATCGTCCCGCTGTGGCTGGAAATCCAGGCGACGCCGGCGCAGGCGGCGGGCATCGCGCCCGGTGCCGCGGTGAGCGTGCCCGGTTGTCCGTCGGGCGGTCGCATCACCGTCGTCGCGCCGCATGTCGATGCCCACGATCAGTCGCTGCGCCTGCGCGCCGAACTGCCGTTCAGCGTCGCCTGCGTGCGTCCCTACCAGTTCGTCCAGGTGGATGTGAAGCCCGCGGAGCTGACGACCAGCTATGCCTGGTG
>CAYNCH010000145.1:0-5135 GCA_964395815.1 uncultured Methyloversatilis sp. | reverse complement strand
TTGTGGCCATACCACCACTGCACCATGGCATCCTGCACGCCGGCATAGGCGGAATAGGCCTTGGGCGAGAGGATGCCTGCATCAAAAACCGGCATGGCGGCACTGTTGAAGATGTGCAGCAGGGCCACGGCAATGATGTAAGCACCATAGAACCAGTTGGCCACGTAGATATGCGGGGTCTTGCGCTTGCCAATCGTACCGAAGAAGACGATCGCGTACGCGACCCAGATCACGGTAATCAGCAGGTCGATCGGCCACTCGAGTTCGGCGTATTCCTTGCCGGAGGTGAAGCCCAGCGGCAGGGACAACGCAGCCAGCACGATCACCACCTGCCAGCCCCAGAAGGTGAAGGCCGCCAGTCCGGGGGCGAATAGCGTGGTATGACAGGTACGCTGGACGACATAATAGGAGGTGGCGAACAGCGCACAACCGCCGAATGCGAAAATTACCGCGTTAGTGTGCAACGGACGCAGACGCCCATAAGACAGCCATTCGACGACGCTCAGTTCGGGCCAGACCAGCTGGGCGGCGATGATGACGCCGACCAGCATGCCGACGATGCCCCAGATTACGGTCATCACGGCGAACTGGCGCACGACTTTGTAGTTGTAAGTCGCTTGCGATTGCATGATGGTTTTCACCCCTCTCTAAAGAAAAACAAAACCTACTCCCATATTTCCGCACGCTTTCTGCGGTTACTGGCGGCGGAGGATACTTCAGCTAAACCGCGACATTTTGACCCAGATCAACTTTGCTGCAGTGCATTTTTACTTATGGATCGATATATTTATTTTTTGCAAGGTTTTGAGCAAAAAAAAAGGGTGCGCTAAGAAGCGCACCCCCAACCCCAACAGAGAGACTAACCGATGAAACCGAATCGCCTGTACCGTGCCGTTTCGGAAACGCCCCAGGCGCATTCGCAAACTGGGGCGAAGTATGAAACCTGCCCCCCGAAAACGCTTTGATCTGCGTCAACATAAATTCTTCATGTTTTATCCGCGGTGCGGCCCTCGTCGGCATCGGCCGCCGCCTCCGGATCAGGGCTCTTGGGGCGATCATCATCCATGAGGATGCGGTAACCCGGTCCTTCGAGATCGTCCATCTGGCCGCCGCGCAGCGACCACCAGAACACCGCACCGATCACGAAGACCAGCACGACAGAGACGGGAATCAACAAGTAGAGGCTTTCCATGGCATTCAGTATGGGGTTTTCTGCAAACGCAAGGCATTCAGGACCACCAGCAGCGAGCTGGCCGACATGCCGATACCAGCCATCCAGGGCGTGACCAAGCCACTCATGGCAAGCGGAATGGCCGTCACATTGTAGGCAAATGCCCAACCGAGGTTTTGCCGGATGATGCGCAGAGCGCGACGGGCGATGCTCACGCCGACGACCAGATGCGCCGGATCGTCCGACAGCAGCACGACATCGGCCTGGCTGCGGGCGAGGTCGGTACCGCCCCCCATCGCCACCGACACATGCGCCTGTGCCAGCACCGGGGCATCATTGACGCCGTCGCCGATCATCGCGACCGTCGCACCGGTCGCCTGCGCCTGCTGCAGAAAGTCATGCTTGCCTTCCGGCGTCATGCCGCCACGGTAATCGGCGACATCGAGTTCCTGCGCCACGGCGGCCACGGTCTGCGGCGCATCGCCGGACAGGATGGTCAGCCGCACGCCCTGCGTCCGTAAATTGGCCAGTGCTGCGCGCGCCCCCGGACGCAAGGCATCCGCGATACGGAACAAGGCAAGCCAGCCGCCAGCATCACCCAGGGCTACCACCGTATCGCCCGCCACCAGCCAGGCATTCCCCTCGGTGGGTAGCGCCTGCCCATGCATGGCGGCAACGAAAGCCGGCACGCCGATACGCAACACTTGTCCATCCAGTCGGGCTTCGACGCCCTGCCCGGTAACCGCGCGCAGGCCGGCGATGGACGCCGTCTCGCCAGTGCCGACTTTTTCCAGCAACGCACGGGCCAGCGGATGTTCCGAAGCCTGTTCCAGCGCCCGTACCCGTGCGAAGACCGCCGCCTCCGTCACCCCGCCGGCACACTGCATGGCCGTGACCACGGGGCGCCCTAGCGTCAGCGTGCCCGTCTTGTCGAAGATCCAGTGATTCGCCCGCGCCAGCGTCTCGATCGCATGGCCGCGCGATACCAGTACCCCGGCCCGCGCCAGTGCACCCGTCGCCACCGTCAATGCCGCCGGCGTCGCCAGGGACAGCGCGCAGGGGCAACTTACCACCAGCACGGCGACAAACACCCACAACGCCCGATCGGGATCGACGTTCAGCCAATACACTCCGGTCGCCACCGCCAGCGCCAGCAGCACCCAGACAAAATGCATCGCGATGCGGTCGGCCATCTGCACCAATGCCGGCTTCTCGGCCGCTGCCTGCTCCATCAGGCGGCGGATCGACGCCAGTCGCGTCGCTTCACCAACCTTCGCCAGACGCAGCACCAGCGGACTCGCCACATTGACGCTACCGCCCGTCACCGCATCTCCCGCCTGCTTCACGATCGGTCGGCTCTCGCCGGTCAGCAGCGCTTCATCGCAACTGCTTGCGCCATCCAGCACAATGCCGTCGCCGGGAATCGCCTCGCCGGGCCGCACGCGCACCACATCGCCGGCGGTCAGGTCCGCCACCGCCACGCGTTCGCACTCCCCGACGCCCTCGGGCAGCGGCCAGCCCGGCAGCCGTTCGGCGAAGGCCGGCAACGCCCGCGCCAGCGCCTCGACGCCGCGCGCCGCCTTCTGCCGTGCCATCATTTCCAGATAACGGCCGGACAGCAGGAAGAAAACGAACATCGTCACCGAATCGAAATACACCTCGCCCGTGCCGGCAAGCGTCGCCCACAGGCTGGCGAGAAAAGCGCTGCCCATGCCCAGCGCCACCGGCACATCCATGCCGACGCGGCGGAACTTCAGGTCGCGCAGCGCATTGGCGAAAAAGGGCCGGGCCGAGTAGCCGATCACCGGCAGCGTCAGCACCAGGCTGGCCCAGCGCAGCAGCTGCTCGATGTCCGGCGTCATGTCGCCATCCGCCAGATAGACGGGCACCGCGTACATCATTACCTGCATCATGCCGAAGCCCGCGACGAACAGCCGCCACTGTGCCGTGCGGCGCTCTTTCTGCGCCAGTTGCTCAGAACGGGTGATGTCGTAGGGATGCGCGCGGTAGCCGATCGCCGCCACCGCTTCGAGGATGGCCGACAGCCTGGTGACGCTCTCGTCCCAGCGCACGCGGGCGCGTCGCGTCGCATAGTTGATGTCCACCGCGGTGACGCCCGGCTGCTTCGCGATGTGCGCCTCGTTGAGCCACACGCAGGCCGCGCAGGTGATGCCCTCGAGGATCAGCGCCGCTTCGCGTTCATGCTCGCCCACGGGGCGCACGAAATTCTTCTGCACCTCGGGATGGTCGAACAGGCCGAGCTCCTGCAGCGCCGGCGGCATCGCCTCGCGCGGCGACTCGGGTAGCGCATCGCGGTGCTTGTAATAGTCTGTCAGCCCATTGGCGACGATCGCCTCCGCCACCGCCTGGCAGCCTGCACAACACATGGCCCGTGGCACACCGTCGATCTCGACGTGCCAGTGCGCATTGCCCGGTACCGGCAGTCCGCAGTGGTAGCAGTTGTCTTCGGGATTCAATTCGGTCGTTGCAAAAGAGAAACGGCAGGGGCAGGAATTCTACCTGCCGCCATAACTCACACCGTCAGCCGCCGGTAGATATCCGCCACCTTCAACGGCAGCTTTCTCACGTCGTCGAGTACCGTGTAGGCCGCCGGTCCCATCATGTGCTTGAGGTAATCCTGGCCATGGCGGTCGATCGTCACGCAATAGCTGCGGACACCCTGCTGGCGCGCTTCCTGCAACGCGCGACGGGTATCTTCAATGCCGTAGTTGCCGCGGTACTCGTCGCCGAAGTCGTCGGGCCGTCCGTCCGACAGCGTCACCAGCAACTTGTGGCGGGCAGGCTGGGCGGCGAGCAGCCGGGTTAGATGGCGGATCGCCACGCCCATGCGCGTGTAGTCCTTGGCCTCGATGCCGTCGATGCGCGCACGCACGTCATCGTCATAACGGTCCGCGAAGGACTTGATACGGTAGATGTCGCAACGCGTGCGCGTCCAGCCGGAAAAGCCATAGATCGCGTAACTGTCGCCGAGTTTTTCGAGTGCTTCGCACAACATGACCAGCGCCTCGCGCTCGGCGTCGTTGACCCAACCCTTGGTCGAGCCGCTCATGTCGACCATGAACATCGCGGCCAGGCTGCGTTCGTTGCGGATGCGACGGCTGAACAGTCGCTCGGACGGCTCGGCACCGCCCCGGCGGTCATTGACGGCTTCGACCAGCGCGTCGAGGTCGATTTCCTCGCCTTCAGGCTGGCGGCCGAGAATGCGATCCTCGCCGCGCACCATCTCGAACTTCCGCCGCAGCTGCTGGATCAGCGCCGCATGTCGCTGGCGTGTCTCGCGCACGAAGGCACCATCGCCGGGCTTTACCGCCACTTCATAGACATGGCACCAGCCGCGCCGATACGCGTTGCGGTGGTAGTCCCATTCGTCGTAGCGGAAATCGGCGTCGCGCTCGCTCTTGAGCTCCGGCGGCGGCGCAGACAGTTTCTCCGCCTCGACCGGCGTCCAGGCGCCATCGCCGGCCGGCGTGAGCGCCTCGGGCGGTACCTGGCCGAGATCCTGCATCAGCGATTGCGCGGCGGCCTGCGCATCGGGCGGCAGGGTCGCCGCCTCGCCATCGACGCTGACTTCGATCTCGCCCGTGTCGCTGTTCAACTGTGCAGCGAATTCATTCGGCGCCGCCGGTTTGCGCCCGGCCGCCCCCTTCAGCACGGCCAGCGCCTTCTTGAGCGTCTCGGTATCGCGCGCGATACGCTCGGCGCGCACGCGCGCCGCGATGCCCGGATCGAGCCGTCCGCAAAAAGTCGGCGCCGGCGGGACGGCTCCCTGTTCCATGAATTTCGCCAGCCAGCGCAGCGTATCGGCCACCGTCGCCGCCGGTGACTGCAATTCGGTCAGGGCGGCGTGGATTTCGGCCGGCCAGGTACCGCGCACCTGCGCCAGCAGGCTGCCCAATCCCGGCAACTCCTGTGCGATGCGGGCTTCCAGCCGCGCGAGCGCACG
>CAYNCH010000144.1:0-5171 GCA_964395815.1 uncultured Methyloversatilis sp. | reverse complement strand
TTTCGGCTAGCGCAAACTTGAGATCGGCCACCGCAGCGACGGCGGGAATATCGTCGGCGTGCGCCAGTGTGGCACAACACAAGGCGAGGGCGAAAATGAAGTTGCGCATGACAAAGGTATTACAGCTACCGGAAGGCTGTGGGACCGTCATTCTCGCGCAGAAGTCGGCGCCGGCGGTGCGCCGAAAACCATTCGTTTGCGTTATTCCACAACCTCAATGCCCCGATTGCCAGCTTCGAAGGCCAGCCGGTCCCGCAGCGCTGCGGTCACGGTGATTTTCCCTGCCGCATCGACGCGCAGCACCTGAGTCGTGCCGAGCTTTTGTGCCAGCGCTGGCCAGTCGTCGCCGGCGACGAAGAGCGGTTTGGAGAGGACGTCGGACAGCATGCCGGCGTCCGTTTGCGGGGCAATGAGCACGGTCAGCGCCTGCGTATCCTGAGCCGGCCGGCCGGTGCGCGGGTCGATCAGGTGGCAGTAGCGTTGGCCGTCGACCTCGAAGTAACGCTGGTAGTCGCCCGAGGTGCCGATCGCCTCGCCGTCGCGCAGTTCCAGCGTCGCCAGCGGCAGGCCGCCGGAGGCCGTGGCGCGCGGATGCTGGATGCCGACGCGCCAGGGCGTGCCGCCCTTGCTGCCCAGTGCCAGCACGTTGCCGCCGATGTTGATCAGCGCATTGGCGATGCCGCGCTGCTTGAGAATCGCCGCGGCGCGGTCGAGGGCGACACCCTTGAGATAGCCGCCGAAGTCGAGTGCCACGGAAAAGTCGGCGCTGGCGAGACGGCGCCCATCGAGCGTGAGCTTGCCGATCGACGGCCGCGTGGCGACCAGTTTTTCCAGCGCGGCCGCATCCGGCAACGCCGGCTTGAATTCCTCGCCGTGGAAGCCCCACAGTTCGACCAGCCGGCCGATGCCCGGATCGAACAGGTGATCGCCCCTGGCCGAAAGTGTCTGCGCCGTGCGGATCAACTGCGCCAGTTCCTCCGAAATCGCGTGCGGCCGGCCGGCGGCGATGGCCTCGTTGAGAGCGGTCAGTTCGGAAGGCTGCCAGGCGTGATAGCGGCGGTGCAGCCGGTCGAATTCGCCCAGCACCTCGCCCATCGCGGCATGGGCCTGCGCTTCCGGCGTACCCCAGACCAGCAGTTCGACGCGCGTGCCGAAGACGTAGGCTTCCTGGCCGATGGGCGCGCGCGGGCCGCAGGCGGCCAGCAGCATCGACAGCAGACCGAAAAACAGCGGTCTCGACAACCACATCATGCGGTGGTGGCCAACTCCAGTTCGCGAGAAGCGGCCAGCAGCGCCAGTCGCGCGACGACGCCATAGGCGTAGAAGCGGTTGGGCGGCGCGTCGGGCGCCTGGGTCTGGTCGGGCAGCGTGCAGCCGGTTTCGAAGGCCAGCGGCTTGAAGTGCATGCCCGGCGCGTTGAGGTTCTCGTCGATGCCGCGCTGGGTATGCACGCGGTAGAAGCCGCCGACGACGAAGCGGTCGATCATGTACACCACCGGTTCGGCGACGCCGGCATCGACGGTCTCGAAAGTCGGCACGCCTTCCTGGATGATGACCTCGTGCACCTGCAGCCCTTCCTTGCCGACCGCCATCTTGTTGCGCTGGCGGCGGTTGAGTTCCTTCACCTCGGCAGCGTCCTTGACCGTCATGATGCCCATGCCGTAGGTGCCGGCATCGGCCTTGACGACGACGAAGGGCGTCGAGTCGATGCCGTATTCTTTGTACTTGGCGCGGATGCGGAACAGCAGCGTATCGACGTTGGCGGCGAGGCACTCCATGCCGCTCTGCTCCTGGAAATTCACCTGGCCGCAGGTCTCGAATTCCGGATCGATCAGCCACGGGTCGATGTCGATCAGCGCCGCGAATTTCTTCACCACCCGCCGGTAGGCGGCGAAATGCTGCGACTTGCGGCGTACGTGCCAGCCGGCCTGCAGCGGCGGGAGCACGAACTGTTCGTGCAGGTTCTGCAGCAGTGCCGGCACGCCGGCCGACAGGTCGTTGTTGAGCAGGATCGCGCAGGGATCGAAGCCCGGATCGCTGGCGAGCCCGAGGCGCCGGCCCTGGCCGTCGGTACCGATGCTGCCGTAGCGCCGCAGCGGTTCGAGCATCAGCGTCTGGCCGTCCGGCAGCGTGAGCGGTGTCGGTGCGGTGACCTCGGGCAACAGCGAACCGATGCGCACATTCAGGCCGGTGTGGCGCAGGATGTCGGCCAAGCGCGCGACGTTGCTCAGGTAGAACAGGTTGCGCGTGTGGTTCTCGGGAACGATCAGCAGGTTCTTCGCCTCGGGGCAGATCTTCTCGACGGCCGTCATGGCGGCCTGGACCGCGAGCGGCAGAAAGTCGGGATTGAGGTTGTTGAAGCCGCCGGGAAACAGGTTGGTGTCGACCGGTGCGAGCTTGAAGCCGCCGTTCCGGAGATCGACCGAGCAGTAGAAGGGCGGGCTGTGTTCCTGCCACTGGCCGCGCAACCAGCGTTCGATGGTCGTTTCGGCGGCGAGGAAGCGTTCCTCCAGCGCCAGCAGGGGGCCGGTGAGCGCGGTAGTGAGATGGGGAACCATGGGATGGGATCGGGTGCCTAGAATAGGGCAATGGATAATTCTCGCACTTTTGCCGCCTGGCCATGAACCCGCAGACCTTCGAATTCGCCGTCGGCGACGATGGCATCGCCGGCAGCGGCCACGGCGTCGTGGCGGCCTATGTGCCGGCCACGGCGGGCCAGCCGGCGGTGGTGACGCTGGCCTGCGACCCGCGACATGACCCTGGCCAGCCGATCGAGGCACTCGCGCCCGCCGCCATCATGTGTATCGACGGTCGTTTGGGCGAAGCGGCCGAAGGCGTGGTCTGGGCGGTGATCGACAACTACGGGCGCTTCAGCGCGGCCGTGCCCGATTTCTCCCGGCTCGATGCCGACGGGGTGCGGATTGCCGTGGAATTCTGCCGTTTTCCCAGCGGCCTCAGTATCGAAGCCTTCTACAAGGATGTCGGCCCGGCGGCCGAGGCGAGCATCGAACTGCTGTCGGCGCTTGTCGAGGGGCCGAGCATGGCGACGACCACGCCGTCGATGCGCGATTTTCTCGACGCGGTGGAAGCGCACGGCAGCCTGCCGGCGCCCGGCGTGATCTTCCAGAAGGTGTCGGTCGCCGCCGAGGAGGGCGATGCGCGCGAGGTGGCGAACGCCATCCAGCCCGATCCGGTGATCTCGTCCTCGCTGATCAACTATGCCAATGCCGCGCGCTTCGCCAGCGGCGGCAAGACCGCCTCGGTGCCGCAGGCCGTGACGCGGCTCGGCACCGGCTTCGTCAAGCGTGTGGTGTTCGTCGCCGAGATGATGGCGCGCTACCAGAAAGGCGTCTGCCCCGGTTTCGACTATCGCGGCTTCTGGCTCAACGCCATCGCCACCGGCGCCGCGATGCGCGCTCTGCTGCCCGAGTACGCCATTCCCGAACGCCGCACCGACGAGGCCTTCACCACCGGCCTGGTCGCTGGCATCGGCTGGCTGGCCGTGGCCGAAACCTATCCGGCCCTGATGCAGCGCTATCTCGAACAGATTCGCGGTGCCGACCCGATCACCAAGGCGCGCGTCCAGCGCGAAATCTTCCCCTGCGAGATCTGCAAGGTATCCGAACGCTACCTGCAGCGCTTCGAGTTCCCGGAAGTCGTGCATGCCGCCGTCGCGGGCCGTACCGATGTCGATCGCCAGTGGTACGACGTACTGGCTCGTGCCGTCCGTGTCGCCCAGGGCATGCAGGCCTTCGATTGCCTCGCGATCCCGACGACCATTCCGGTGCCCGAGGCATGCTGGGAGGAATGGCGGCACTGGCAGGCCTTCGTCGCGTCGCTGCGCTGATCAGCCTATTGCCCGGCACCAGCGGGGAGTTGTTCGCGCTGCCGGCGCTGCGCCTGCTGTTCGATTTCCGCCTGTTTTTCGGCCTGCTTGCGCGCGATGCGCTCGCGACGCTCATGCTCGGTAATGCGCCGCTCGATCCGGCCGGCCTCGACTTCGAGGCGTCGCGCCTCCCGTTCGGCATCGCGCTGCGCCTGGCGCGCATCCTCCAGGCAGTCCGAGACGAGAAATTTCTTCCAGCAGGTGCGCTCCGCCGCCGCATGCGCGGCTTGCGCCTCCGTGCGCAGGCGCCCGGCCTGCGCCTGCATCTGCTGCCCCTGTTCGCGCAGGGCGTTCCATTCGGCCGGGGTTTGCGGGTCCGCCGCGGGCGTCACGGGTGTTTCCTCCGCCTGGAGGGGCAGGGCCAGTATCAGCAGGGATAGCCAGACGATCGGGGGTTTCATGCCAGCCTCTAGAATGCGCGGGTTTTGGTACGTCAATATTCTAATGATCCTCCTGCGCAAACTCGCTTTCGCCCGTGCCGGCAAACCGCTGGTCACGGAGGCCTCGTTGCAGCTCCATCCGGGCTGGAAGGTCGGCCTGACGGGCGCCAACGGCTGCGGCAAGTCCTCCTTCTTCGCCCTGCTGCGCGGCGAACTGCACGCCGAAGCCGGTGATCTGGAAATCCCGGCGGTCTGGCGCATCGGCCATGTCGCGCAGGACACGCCGGCCCTGCCCACGGCGGCGCTCGATTTCGTGCTCGACGGCGACACCGAGCTGCGGGCGGTGGAACAGGCCCTGGCGGAAGCCGAAGCGGCGCACGACGGGCATCGCATCGCCGAACTGCACACCCGCCTGCACGACATCGACGGCTATGCGGCGGCGGCGCGCGCTGCGGGGATTCTCGACGGCCTGGGCTTCACGCAGGCCGACCACCGTCGTGCCGTCGCCGACTTTTCCGGCGGCTGGCGCGTGCGCCTCAATCTCGCCCGCGCGCTCGTGTCGCGCGCCGACCTGCTGCTGCTCGACGAGCCGACCAACCACCTCGACCTCGACGCCGTGCTCTGGCTCGAAAGCTGGCTGAAGAGCTACCCCGGCACGCTGCTGATGATCTCGCACGACCGCGACTTTCTCGACGCCGTGGTCGGACAGATCCTGCACATCGAAAGCGGCGGCATGAAGCTTTACGCCGGCAACTACTCGACTTTCGAACGCGCGCGCGCCGAGCGCCTCGCCCTGCAGCAGGCCATGCACGACAAGCAGCAGCGCGAGATCGCCCACCTGCATGCCTATGTCGAGCGCTTCCGCGCCAAGGCGAGCAAGGCGCGCCAGGCGCAGAGCCGCCTCA
>CAYNCH010000143.1:0-5172 GCA_964395815.1 uncultured Methyloversatilis sp. | reverse complement strand
ATGGGGGCGAGGTGTTCGTTGCGGCGTGCTTCGAGCACGCGGCTGGCCGGTTGGGTGGCGAGTTCGGCCAGCAAGGCGCGAGCGAGCGCCTCGATTTCGCCGCCGGCGAGCAGGGCGGGGACGGCGCGGACGGCGAGCTGGGCCGGGCCGGCGACCCCGATGTCGAAGCCGAGGGCGGCGATCGCGTCGTGCCGATCTTCGGCACAGGCGAGCTCGGCCGGGTGGGCCGCGAACACTATCGGTACCAGCAGGGGTTGTATCGCTGGCGTGGCATCGGCGGCAGTCTTGAGGCGTTCGTAGAGGATGCGCTCGTGGGCCGCGTGCATGTCGATGAGCACGAGACCCTGCGAGTTCTGGGCGAGGATGTAGATGCCGTGCAGTTGCGCGATGGCGTAACCCAGGGGCGTGTCGTCTGCTTGGGTAGCCGTTGCCGGCGGGCTGGCGGTGTTGTCGAGTGCCTGGCGTGCGAATTCGAGATAGCGGGTGGCGGCTACCGGGGAGGGTTCATGCACCGCAAGTCGAGTCTGCTGCGGCAGGGAAAAAGTCGGCGCTGGCGAGACGGCGTGGATCGATGGCCGGGCGGCACTCAGCGGTACCGCGAGCGCCTGTTGTACCGCGTGAAAGACGAACTGGTGTACGCCGCGCGCCTCGCGGAAGCGTACTTCGGTCTTGGCCGGGTGGACATTGACGTCGACGGCGGCAGGATCGAGTTCGAGAAACAGCACGTAGGCCGGATGGTGCGCGCCGTGCAGCACGTCGGCGTAGGCTTCGCGCGCGGCATGGACGAGCAGTTTGTCGCGCACGAAGCGGCCATTGACATAGAAATACTGTTCGCTGCGCGTGGACTTGGCGTAGGCGGGCAGGGCGGCGAAGCCGGACAGGCGCAGCGGGCCGGCTGGCGCGTCGATACCGCGTGCGTGGGCCATGAAATCGTCGCCCATGAGTTCGCGCGTCCGGCCCGCAAAGTCGGTTCTGGCGAGACGGCGCTTCACCCGGCCATCGTGTGTCAGGGTGAAGGCGACGTCGGGTCGTGCCTGCGCCATGCGCACCAGCACGTCGTCGCAGTGGGCGTACTCGGTCGCTGCGGACTTGAGGAACTTGCGCCGTGCCGGTGTGTTGAAGTAGAGATCGGCGACGGCGATCGTGGTGCCGGCGGCCAGCGCGGCCGGACGCGGGATCGGGTCGTCGGCGCTGACGCGCCAGGCGTGGTCACCGTTCGCACTGTTCGTACTGCTCGTACTGTCGAGCGAACGGCTGGTGATTTCGACACGCGCGACCGAGGCGATCGAGGCGAGCGCTTCGCCGCGAAAGCCGTAGCTGGCGACGCGTTCGAGGTCGGCGAGGCTGGCGATCTTGCTGGTGGCGTGGCGTGCCAGCGCGAGCGGCAGGTCGTCCTTTTCGATGCCGCCGCCATCGTCGGCGATGCGAATCAGCTGTACACCGCCTTCCTCGATCTGCACGTCGATCTTCGTCGCACCGGCGTCGAGGCTGTTTTCCAGCAGTTCCTTGAGTACCGAGGCGGGACGATCGACCACTTCGCCGGCGGCGATCTGGCTGATCAGGAGGTCGGGAAGGGCGTGTATTCGCGGCATGTGGGCATTATAGGGGTGGGGTAAACTCCGTCCGCCATGGAAATCCTGCCCCAATTCATTGCCCAATTTCTCGACATCGTCCTCCATCTTGACCAGCACCTCGCCGCGCTGCTGGCCCAGTACGGGGTCTGGATCTACGCCATCCTGTTCCTGATCATCTTCTGCGAGACCGGACTGATCGTCACGCCCTTTCTGCCGGGTGACTCGCTGCTGTTCGTCGCCGGAGCGCTGGCGGCGACGGGTGGCATGGATATCACCCTGCTGATGGCGGTTCTGTTCGTCGCGGCCGCCCTCGGCGATGGCGTGAATTTCCGTGTCGGCCGCTGGTTTGGCCCGCGGGTATTCCGCTGGGAGAACTCACGCTTCTTCAACAAGGCGGCCTTCGAGAAAACGCATTCGTTCTATGAGCACCACGGCGGCAAGACGGTCGTCATTGCCCGGTTCCTGCCGATCCTGCGTACCTATGCACCCTTCGTCGCCGGCGTGGCCGAAATGTCGGCGACGCGCTTCACGCTGTTCAACGTGGCCGGCGCCGCCTTGTGGGTCGGATCGCTATGCCTCGCGGGCTACTGGTTCGGTAACCTGCCGCTCATCAAGGACAACCTGACGCTGGTCATCCTCGGCATCATCGTACTTTCGTTGCTGCCGTTGCTGGTCGGCTGGTTGCAGCATCGCGCCGCCAGCGGGCGGTCATGAAGCGTCGCGCCTGGTTCGGCCTGTCCGGCGCCTTGCTGCTGGCAGGCTGCATTTCCAGCCCCTCCCAACTCGCCAAGACCGACATTGACCGCATTGCCGATCTGCACCGACGCGAATTGCGATCGGGTTTGCTGCGCCTGGCTGACAAGCTGTACAAGCGCAATCCGCGCGAATGGAAAAAGGGCGGCCATGCCAGCCGCGAGGCCGCACTTGCACAACTGGCCGCCATGTCGCCGCCCGCACCCGGCACGGCACGTGGCTCCGCACTGGTGTTGGCCGGGTTGCGCGAGGACTACCTGCAGGACCGCGTGGCAGCGTTCATCGGCGGCCTGCTACAGATGATCGGCGATGCCTTCGACGGCAAGACCGAGTTCTTCGTACTCGACGATCTCGATGCACAGAAGCTCTACAACGCTGCACGCAATCTCGAACTCGCCGCCTGGAAGCTCGCCAACGCCCGGCGCACGCTGCCGGAGGGCGATATTCCCGTCGGTGCACCGCTGCTGTTTTCCAACGAAATGGCACCGGTGCCGAACCTCAGTTTCGAACGCGAGTTCGGCCGGCTGATCGGCAGCCTGGACCTGCTGTCGCAGATCATCGCCGACAAAACCAACCGCACGGTCGTCAAGGTCGTGCAGAATCTCGCCTCCGCCGTTTTCCTGCCCATCTGATGAATCGCTACGTCATCCTCATTTCCGGCCGCGGCAGCAACATGCAGTCGCTCATCGACGCCCGCCTGCCTGGCACCTGCGCCGCCGTGATCAGCAACCGCCCACAGGCCGCCGGCCTGGCGTGGGCGTCTGAACGGGGCGTGCCGACGCGCGTCATCGACCACCAGGCGTTTCCCTCGCGCGCCGCTTTCGATGCGGCGCTGGCTGCCGAGATCGATGCGCTGGGCGCGAATCTCGTGCTGCTTGCCGGCTTCATGCGTGTGCTGACGGAGGATTTTGTGCGCCGTTACGAGGGCCGGTTGGTGAATATCCATCCTTCGCTGCTGCCGTCCTTTCCCGGTCTGCATACGCATGAAGCCGCACTGGCCGCCGGCGTGCGCGTGCATGGCTGCACGGTGCATTTCGTCACACCGACGCTTGATTGCGGGCCGATCATCGTTCAAGCGGCGGTTCCCGTGTTGGCTGGTGATGATCCCGATGTTCTGGCGGCGCGTGTGTTGCGGCAGGAACATGTCGTCTATCCGCAGGCGGCCCGCGGCATCCTTGAAGGCCGCTGTCGGCTGGTCGATGGCCGGGTGGTCTGGACAGGCGACGCTACGCCTGAAACGCTTGCCCTGCATGTACCGGCCGGTACATGAGTTCAGACCCTTTGGGTGGATTGGGACAGGTCCGGCCATTTTGGCTTGCGTTGGCCGCTTCGATCATTTTTCATTTGATGTTGTTGCTTTTGCCCGGATGGCAATTGTCAGCCAACGAAGAAACCTTGGAAACTGATCTCAAAGCCACAATTCTTGTAACGGCCAAGCCGGTGTCGATCACTCCAGAAACGATCAGATCAGTGCCTGCCAAACAGCCACGCAGGATCGCCCGTCCCAGACCTCCTGCAGTTTTACCGGTATCGCCTCAAGTGTCTGACATGCTTTTGACCAAAAACCCGGAACTGGAAATGCAGGCGGCTGGTGATGAGAATGTTGATAACGACGTGCCAATGGACGCTGCGGCCGAAAGCGAAAAAACAGATTCCGAGGCGCCGGAAAATGAACAACGGTCATCCGCATCGACCATTCCTGATGAAGACCTAACAGCCAAAACAGATACCTCAGGTGCTGCCCAGCCGGCATCCTCGCTTCTTCATGCAGACCTCTGGCCTAAACGTGCTCGCATCGTCTTTCAGGTGACCCGTGGCGAGAATGGTTTCATTGTCGGCCGGAGCGAACACAACTGGCAGCATGACGGGAAGCGCTATACGCTGCGTGCTTTGACGGAGACTACCGGCCTGGCGGCGTTATTCAAGTCCGCCCAGGTACTCCAGGAAAGTCGTGGTGTATTTTTTGCAGCTGGTATTCAGCCGCACGAATTCAGAAATGAGCGTACCGGCAAACCGGTTGATCTTGTACGTTTTGATGCAGTCAATCGCTCAATTCAATTTGGGACGGGGAAAACATCCTCATTTGAGGATGGTGTCCAGGACATGCTTTCCGTGTACTACCAGTCGGGCGTGCTGTCACTCGACAATGGTCAGCAGGTACTCGTGAAAATTGCGACCGGGCGCAAGCTTGCGGATTATTTTGTAATGGCGGGAACAGCGACCGAGCTTGAAACTCCCCTGGGCCCTCGTAGGGCGCGTCATGTAAGGGTCGTTCCTGTACAGGGTGATGCAATCAGCAACGATACTTTTGAAATTTGGATTGATGACTTGTTGCGCTTGCCGCTCAAGATTCGTTATCGCGACCGCAAAGGAGAAATCTTTGATCAGGTCGTGATGGAAATTGAAACTGAAACTGAAATGAGCCATTGACCATGATTACAAGAAAGATGTTTGACTTGGCTGTGACTGTGATTAGTACCTTGTTACAGTTTCGCCAGCCCGCCGACGCGGTCCTGTCGGCCTTTTTCCGCGCGCACCGCTGCGGGCCGCGCGAGCGCGCCTTCATCGCCGAGGCGGCGTATGCCGTGTTGCGCCGCCGCCGTTCGTTGTCTGCATGGATCGGCTCCGATGTCCCGGCGGCCGAAGCGCAGCGGCTGACGCTGGCCGCGCTGGTGCGCCATTGCGGCGTCAGCCTGCGCATGCTCGAAGGTGCGTTGGCGAAACGCGACGCCGCCTGGTTGATTGAACTCAAGGCGCGACCTGAGCCGGCGCTGGCTCTCGCCGAGCAGGCCGACCTGCCTGATTGGCTGATCGATCGTCTTTGCAATCTCATGGATGAGGCGGA
>CAYNCH010000142.1:0-5236 GCA_964395815.1 uncultured Methyloversatilis sp. | reverse complement strand
ACGCTCGACTACTGCATCGTCGGCGAACCGACCTCGGTGAACGCGCAAGGCGACACGATCAAGAACGGCCGGCGCGGGTCGCTCTCCGGCAAACTCGTCGTGAAAGGCCTCCAGGGCCACGTCGCCTATCCGGAAAAGGTCCGCAACCCGATTCACCTCGTCGTCCCCGCGCTCGCCGAACTCGCGGCCATGCGCTGGGACGACGGCAACGCCTACTTCCCGCCCACCAGCTTCCAGATTTCGAACATCCATGCCGGCACCGGCGTTACCAACGTCGTGCCCGGCACCTGCGAAGTGCTGTTCAACTTCCGTTTCTCCACCGCCAGCACCGCGGACGGCCTGCAGGACCGCGTACACGCGATCCTCGACAAACACGGACTCGAATACGACCTCGCCTGGACCCTCGGCGGCCGGCCCTTCCTCACCACGCCGGGCCGGCTCGTCGACGCCCTCTCCGCCGCCATCGAAGCAGAAACCGGCATCCGCCCCGAACTCTCGACCAGCGGCGGTACTTCCGACGGCCGCTTCATCGCCGACATCTGCCCGGAAGTCGTCGAATTCGGCCCGCCGAATGCCACCATCCACAAGATAGACGAATGTGTCGCCGTCGCCGACATCGAGCCGCTGACGCGCATCTACACCGCCACATTCGGGAAACTGCTCGGCTGAAAGTCGGCGCCGGCGGGACGGCATGTTCAGCCTAAAGTAATAAGCCGCATAGCCAAGTGACGGCGATCGGTGTATCGTGCAGGGAAAAAAATGACATCACCACCCTGCTACCCTGCCCCGACAGATGCTCATCAGCCTGATCAACAACATCGCATTCCTGGTTGCACTCGTAGCCGCCGCGCAGATCGTCCTGACCCGGTTTCATAATCGCCGCTTCAACCGCCAGGTTCTGCTTGGCCTGCTGTTTGGCGGGGTCACCCTCCTGGGCATGCTCAACCCCGTGGATTTCGCCCCCGGCCTCATTTTCGATGGTCGCTCGATCGTGTTGGCGGTGGCCGGAGTGGTGGGCGGCGGCATCGCGGCCGGGATTGCCGCCGTGATGGCGGCGATCTACCGCTATCAACTGGGGGGCATCGGGGTGCCCGTCGGCCTCGTGATCATCCTGGCCTCTGCCCTGCTCGGCGTGCTCGCCCGTCAATGGTGGCAGCGACGCGCATCCCCCCCGTCCCCGACGCACTATTGGACACTCGGCGTGGCGACACAACTGGTGCAGTTGGCGGCCTTCACGCAGATTCCCGACCGGGCCGGCTATCCCTTCATCGAGCAGGCCTGGTGGCTGTTGCTGCTGTTTTATCCCCTCGCCACCATGCTGCTGTGCCTGATCTTTCGCGATCAGGAACAACGGCTGGAAAACCAGCAGGCATTGCACGCCGCCCAGGAAGCCATCATTCGGGAGCGCACCATGCTGCGCACCCTGATCGACACACTGCCCGACCTGATCTGGCTGAAAGACCCCAAGGGCATCTACCTCGCCTGCAATCACCGCTTCGAGCAATTCTTCGGCGCCCCGGAGCGGAACATTGTCGGCAAGACCGATTACGACTTCGTCGACAAAGCGCTGGCCGATACTTTCCGGGCCAACGATCGTGCCGCGATGAAAAAAAACGGTCCCTCGGTCAACGAAGAAGAAATTCCCTTTGCCTCCGATGGCCATCGCGAACTGCTGAGAACCACCAAAATGGCGATGCGCGACGATCAGGGCCAACTCGTCGGCGTACTCGGCATCGGCTACGACATCACCCAGCAGCGCAAGGCCGAACGGGCGCTGGAAAACAGCGAACAGCAACTGCGCTTCGTCCTCGAAGGGGCAGAACTCGGCTTCTGGGATTGGGACATCGTCGCCGGCACGGTCGATCGCAACGAGCACTGGGCCACCATGCTCGGCTACAGCCACGAAGAAATCCGTCGAACCGCCCAGCAATGGACAGACTTCGTCTATCCCGACGACCGCGAACGCGCATGGGATTCGATCAATGCCGCACTCACCGGCCGCACCCACATGCATCGGCTCGAATATCGCATGTTGCGCAAGGATGGCCGCGTGATCTGGATTCTCGATCAGGCCAGGGTGATGCTGCGCGATGCGGACGGCACGCCGCTGCGCATGTGCGGCACGCACACCGACATCACGGAAACCCGGGCGATCCAGGAAGAGTTGGCACACCACCGCCGGCACCTCGAACAACTCGTCGAGCAGCGCACCCGCGAACTGTCGCAGGCCAAGGAAGCGGCCGAAACGGCGAATATCGCCAAGACGGCTTTCCTCGCCAACATGTCGCACGAGATCCGCACGCCGCTCAACGCCATCACCGGCATGTCCCATTTGCTGCGCCGGTCGGGCCTGACGCCCCAGCAAACCGACAAGATCGACAAGATCGAGGCGGCCGGGAAGCACCTGCTCGACATCATCAATGCCGTGCTCGACCTCTCCAAGATCGAGGCCGGCAAGTTCACCCTGGAATGCGTTCCGGTGCATGTCGGTATCGTGCTCGACAACATCGCCAAGATGCTGACCCAGAAGGCGCGCGCCAAGGGCATCGCCTTGCGTATCGAATCCGACGCGCTCCCCGGCCCGTTGTGCGGCGACCCCACCCGCCTTCAGCAAGCCTTGCTCAACTATGCCGCCAATGCCCTCAAGTTCACCGAACGCGGCCAGATCACCCTGCGGGTCAAGGAAGAAGCCCACACCGACGAGACCGCCACCCTGCGTTTCGAAGTCGAAGACACCGGTATCGGCATCGCCCCCGAGACCCTGCCCAAGCTGTTCGGCGCCTTCGAGCAGGCCGACAACTCGACCACACGCAAGTATGGCGGCACCGGCCTCGGGCTGGCAATCACCCGGAAGATCGCCGAACTGATGGGCGGCACGGCCGGAGTCGTCAGCACCCCGGGCCAAGGCAGCACCTTCTGGTTCACCGCCATTCTCGCGAAGACGGGACAGCCTGTCGCGGAAGCCGCCAGGATCGATAGCGCCACCGCGGAAGCGGCCATCCGGCGCGATCATGCCGGCAAGCGCATCCTGCTGGCCGAAGACGAGCCGGTCAGCCGGGAAATCGCCCAGATCCTCCTGGAAGACATCGGGCTTTCGGTCGATTGCGCCGAGGATGGGCGGCAAGCCGTGCAAAAAGCCAGTACCCGGCGCTACGACCTGATCCTGATGGACATGCAAATGCCCGAACTCAATGGTTTGGAGGCAACCCGGCAGATCCGGCAACTCCCGGACGGCGCCACCACGCCGATCCTGGCAATGACGGCGAATGCCTTCGCCGAGGACAAGGCGCGCTGCTTCGCCGCCGGCATGAACGACTTCATCGCCAAGCCGGTTAAACCCGAGCAGCTATACACTCTGATGCTGAACTGGCTGGCCGGCAATCCGACGATTCCGCCTCCAGGCTGCAGCCGTGGCCTCCCGCAAGAAAATAGCGGCAGCGATTCTGGCGCATAATCGCGCCCCTCCGACTTCCTGCCGTCCCGCCGACGCCGACTTTTGCCATGTCCGAACTTCTCGACGACCTCCACACGATCCGCGACTGGCTGCGCTGGGGCGTCAGCCGCTTCCATGAAGCGCAGCTGTTCTTCGGCCACGGCTGCGACAACGCGCATGACGAGGCGATGTGGCTGGTGCTGCATGCACTGCACCTGCCGCCCGATCGCCCCGACGCGATCGCCCCCTATCTCGACGCCCGCCTGACGCGCCACGAACGCCTCGCCGTGCTCGAACTGCTGCAGCAACGCATCGCGCGCCGACTGCCGGCCGCCTACCTGACGCACGAGGCCTGGCAGGCCGGCCTGCGCTTCTATGTCGACGAACGCGTGCTGATTCCGCGCTCCTACTTCGCCGACCTGCTGGTCGAAGGTTTCGCCCCCTGGGTCGAGGATCCGTTCGCCGTCGAGCACGCGCTCGACCTGTGCACCGGTTCGGGCTGCCTCGCCATCCTGATGGCGCACGCCTTTCCGAACGCGCAGATCGATGCCGCCGATCTGTCGCAAGACGCGCTCGAGGTGGCCAGGCGAAACATCGCCGATTACGACCTCACGTCGCGCATCCGACTGGTGCAGGGCGACCTGTTCGCCGGTCTCGGCAAGCGCCCGCGCAAGTACGACCTGATCATCAGCAACCCGCCCTACGTCACGACGCAGGCGATGCGCGACCTGCCGCCGGAATACCGCCATGAGCCGGAACTGGCGCTCGGCGCAGGCGCAGACGGCCTCGACATCGTGCGCCGCATCCTCGCCGGCGCAAAGGCGCACCTGAAGCCGAACGGCCTGCTGGCCGTGGAGGTCGGCCACAACCGCGACCTCATGGACGCCGCTTTCCCGCATTTGCCGCTGACCTGGCTCGACACCGACAGCGGCGACGGCAAGATCTTCCTGCTGCGCCGCGAAGACCTGGCGTGACTCCGCTCGCCCGGTTTCAGCGCCGGACGAGCAAACCTGCCTCAGCCAGCCCGGCCGCGATGCCTGCGGCCAGCCGTTGGTAGCCCGCCGCATTGGGGTGGATCGGATCGGCTTTCAACTCCGGATCTGACAACACCCGGGCAAAGACATCCGGCACCAGCGACACCTGTAACTCGTCGGCCAGTTCCGCATACAGCGGCGCATCGGGCAGCAGGCCGACGGCTGCGCCGAGTGGCGAAAACGCCGGTGTCGCCACCAGCACTACCGGAATACCCCTGGACTTCACGCGCTGCAGGATGGCGCGGATGTTTTCCTTCACCGCCGCGGTCGGCTGGCGGCGCAGGAAATCATTGCCGCCGATCTCGACGATGACGAGGGCGGGCTGCACTTCCGCCAGCGCCGCGTCGAGGCGCTCCCGGGCGCCTGCCGACGTATCGCCCGGCACGCCGTGGTTATGGACGAGCCACCCGGTGATTTCGGCCAGCCGCGACGGATAGTCTTCACCCTCCCCCGCCCCGGTACCGAAGGTCACGCTGTCGCCGAGCGCCAGCACCACGCGGCCCGGCGGCAAAGGGGAATGGGCCGGCGCGCGGCTGCAGGCGCCGGACAGTATTGCCAGGAAAAGAAAAAACAGGCCCGCGAAACGAACGATGGGATCAGGCAAGGGCACGGATATGGGCACGGGCAGCAAGCGCGGCGCACAGATCGCAGTCGGGCGCTTCGTGCCTGAGGTGTTCCAGCAGGATGTCGTGGCCGCTTTTGCGAATCTCGTCGACCAGCATGTGCAGGAGCGTCACATCGCCATCGCTCGCGTAGTTCTCGCGCAGGT
>CAYNCH010000141.1:0-5244 GCA_964395815.1 uncultured Methyloversatilis sp. | reverse complement strand
ATTTCGGTGATGTCCTGTACCGCGCCATAGGCGTCCGTTGGCCGGCCTGACGCATCGAGGTTGACCTGCCCCTGTTCGCGGACCCAGCGGATCTGGCCGGCGGCGACGATGCGATGGCGCAGATCGTAGGGCTGGCCGGTCAGCGCCGTCTGCCAGGCAGCCTTGATCATTTCCCGGTCGTCGGGGTGCACCGGGGCAAGGAGATCGCGGAACTTGACGGGAGTGCCGGGCGCGATGCCGAAGATGCGGTAGGTTTCGTTCGACCATTCGAGCATGTCGTTGGGGACGTCGAGCCGCCAGCTGCCGACGTGGGCGATGGCCTCGGCGCGGCTCAGGGCGTTGGTGCGTTCGGCGACGAGGTGTTCGAGATGCTGGCGGAAACGGGCCTCGCTGTCCTGCAGTTCGCTCCGGCTGCGCGCCATGTCTTGCGCCATGCGGTTGAAGGCGTTGGCCAGCCGGGCGATTTCCTGCGGGCCCTGTTCGCTGGCCTGCGCACTCAGGTTGCCGGCGGCAAAGGCCCGCACGGCGCCGGTCAGGTCGCGGAAGCGCCGGTCGATAAGCAGGGCGAACAGCAGGCCGGCCAGCACGGCGAAGCACAACACGAGGGTCAGCAGCAACAGGTTCTGGCGCAGGATGCTGCGGCTTGCGTCCTGTACCAGCCGCGTCGACAGGCCGAAGCGGAGCGTGCCGACACGCGACTCGCCGATCAGGATGGGCTGGGTGACATGCGCGATGCCCTCTGCGGGCAGTTCTGCGAACGTCTGCTGCGGCGCTGGCAGGGGCTCGGGCGGCATTTTCGATGCGGCGAGCATCCGGCCGGTTTCGTCGAGCAACGCCAGATAGACCACGCCCCGCGCGTCCTGCGTGACCAGGCTGTCCAGATAGCTGGCCAGATGGACGATGCTCTCCGGATGCAGATGGGGGGCATCGGTGTGCGGGGTGACGGCCAGATTGAGGATTTCCGCGGTTTCGCGAATGCTGGCATTCAGTTGCTCCAGCGCCATGCGATCGAGCACGCGTACCGTATTGACGCTCAGCAGCGCGAACAACACGAGCGCCAGCACCAGGATGCCGGCGATGAACTGGAAACGCAGCGAGGGCAGACGTGAGAATTGCATGCCGTGGGATATCAGAAGACGAAGTCGAGGCTCAGCGCGAACAGCCAGTCGCTGCCGGGACGGCGATAGGCGGGATCGCCGTAGGCATAGGCATGGTTGGTGTAGAGCCCGAAGCTGTCGCGGTCCGGGCGAATATAGTCGAGCTGCAGCTTGAGGATCGCCTGCGGGTGGAGTTCGCGCGACAGGCCGAGGGACAGGCGGCTGCTGTCGGTACGGGTGGCAGCCAACAGGGTGTCGACGGGAATGGCCACGGCCGGCCCGTACAGTTGGGCGCGGCTGTCGGTGTCCGGGCCGCGTGTCCAGCGGCGGGCCAGCGTGGCGTAGGGGAACCAGGCCCCGAGGCGGCGGCCGAGGGTCACATGGGCGCCGTACTGGTCGCGCGGATGGCCATCGACCCGCCGATAGCCGAACTCGCTCAAAAACAGCCACTGCTCCTGTTCGCGCTGGAAGCCGACGGCGAACAGGCCGGCCGGCGTGTCATCGACCGCGAGATCGTCGGCCAGCGCTGCCCCGGCGCCGCCCGGCAGCGTGCGCAAGGCGCCAAGCAGGGTGTCGATCGCGCGGTTGCGGAAGCTCAGGCGCGAGTAGCCGTAGCCGATCTTGAACTGGGTATTGCCCTGGTGCAGCAATAGTGCGAGGAAGGCCTGCTTGCCTTCGACGCCGTTCATCTCCCGGGTGTTGCTGATCGGCAGGTCGAAATCGATGGTGCTGAGGCCGCCCTGCCATTCGGCGCGCCAGGCGCCGAGCGAGGTCTGGTAGATCGCCTCCACGCCGTCGTTCGAATAGAGCGGCGCCAGGCTGTAGACCTCCAGCGGCGGGCGCAGCCACGGCTGCGAGTAGCGCACCGCCCGGTTTTCGGCGTGGAGGAAGGCGGCCGATGGCATGCGCCCGGCGCGCAGCGTGAGACGCTCGGTCGCTTGCCAGCGCAGTTGTGCCACCGTCAACTCCGGCGTGAAGCTGCGGTCGGCGTTGCGATCAGCCACGGCCTGCAGTCCGAATTCCAAGGTCGGGGTCATCGCCACATCGAACTGCAGGCCCAGGGCGCTGTCGATGCCCGCATCGCAACGACCGGAGCGGCCGGGGCCGTAGGGTTGTTCGTTGTTGATAAAGTCGGCCGAATCGCGGCTGAAACAGCTCAGTCCGACGGTGCCGAAGCCCGCGATACGGGCATTCGGTTCAGCGGCAGCCGCGGCGGTGTGCAACAGCAGGGCACCCAGCAGAAGCCCTGCATAATGGGCCTTGCGGATCATTCCGGTACTCCAGTCTGAAGTTTCAGGAGGATGCGTGCGCCGGTCGGCAGATCGCCCGCCGGCATGTAGGTAATGGCATCCGGTTGTTTTTCGAGAAGGTGGGCGATCTGCGCCGCGCCGACGATGGCCGGTGGCCGGCCGCGGCCGGTGAAGACGAGCTTGGCCCAGTGGGCGCGCACGCTTTGCGGCGACAGGTCGGCGAGGGCGCGGTAGAAGTCCGCACGCAAGGCCGGATCATCGCGGTCGAAAGGCTGCAGGCGCGAACCCGGTGCGTGGCGGCCGAGGAAGATGTCGGCCGCCGCGGCGCGATCGAGGCTGGCCACCGCAGCGTCGTGATGCGCGATGAGCCAGATCTCGCCGGCACTGGCGAGCAGCGTCCAGCCCAGCAGAACAAGCCCCGCCAGTACACGCTGTATATGCTGCAGAAAGGACATTTTCACGATTTGCGCTATTCGTTATGCGTTTTTCTGCCCACCGGCAGTCCTGAAACATTATATGCCCCATGCCTATGACGAAGGTAAAGTTTGCGCAGCGCGCTGCCGTCCCGCCGGCGCCGACTTTTCGGCCGGCCGCGAGCAGGCCGCGCCGCTCGCAGGGGCTGGCGCTGTGCGGCTGTGCTAGTCTCGCGGCCTGTTGATCTTCGCCCTGCCCGAAAGGAGTTGCCCGTGCCCGGCTTGCTGCCTGCTGTCGATCCCGATGGATTGCTCGAATATTCGGTGGTCTATACCGACCGCTCCCTCAATCACATGTCGGCGGCTTTCCAGGCCACGATGCGCGATATCGCGCGGATACTCAAGCAGGTCTACCGCGCCGAGGCCGCCATCGTCGTGCCGGGCGGCGGCACGTTCGGCATGGAGGCCGTGGCGCGCCAGTTCGCCACGGGCAGGAAATGCCTGGTGATCCGCAACGGCTGGTTCAGCTATCGCTGGAGTCAGATTTTCGAGATGGGTTCGATCCCTTCTGCCACTACGGTGCTGAAGGCGCGGCGCATCGCCGATGCCCCGCAGTCGCCTTTTGCCCCCGCGCCGATCGACGCAGTGGTGGCGACCATCCGCGCCGAGCGGCCGGACCTGGTCTTCGCCCCGCATGTCGAAACGGCTTCGGGCATGCGGCTGCCGGACGATTATCTGCGCGCGGTCGCGGCGGCCGTGCATGAGCATGGCGGGATGTTCGTGCTCGATTGCGTGGCTTCCGGCACCCTCTGGGTGGATATGGCGGCGCTCGGCGTCGATATCCTCGTCACCGCGCCGCAGAAGGGCTGGAGCGGGCCGCCTTGCGCCGCGCTGATCTGCCTGGGCGCGGATGCCCTGCAGCGCATCGATTCGACCACCAGCACCAGCTTCGCTGCCGATCTCAGGAAATGGCTCCAGATCATGCAGGCCTACGAGAATGGCGGCCATGCCTATCATGCGACGCTACCGACGGATGCGCTGGTCGCCTTGCACAAGGTGATGCGCGAGGCGGAGGCCTATGGTTTCGAGAAGTTGCGGGATGCGCAGCTCGAACTTGGCCGCCGTGTGCGTGCGTTGCTGGCCGAGCGCGGTTTCGCCAGCGTTGCCGCGCCGGGCTTCGAGGCGCCGGGCGTGGTCGTCTGCTACACCGACGATCCGGAACTCCAGTCGGCACGCAAGTTCATCGCCCAGGGGCTGCAAACCGCTGCGGGCGTGCCGCTGCAGTGCGACGAGCCGGCGGATTTCCGCAGCTTCCGCATCGGCCTGTTCGGGCTCGACAAGCTGTATGACGTCGAGCGCACGGTCCGGACGCTCGCGGCTGCGCTCGATCGGCTCGGGGGCGGGGCTTGAACCGTCGCCCGTCCGCGTTGCCTGAACCGCCGCAGGGGCCGCTCGCCAAGCTTCTCGCGTTTATCGCCGGAGCGACGCTGCTGGTGCTGGGCTTCATGTTCTCGGTGGTGCTGCTGGCGGTCGTCGCAGTCGTTGTGCTGTGCGTCTGGGGTTACTTCTGGTGGAAAACGCGCGAACTGCGGCGCGTCCTGCGCGAGCAGCAGGCGGGGCGCGCTTCCGCTCCCGGTGCGCCGGACGCACCCAGCACGCCACGTGGCGGCCAGATCATCGAGGGCGAAGCGGTCCTCGTCGAGGAGCATGAAACGACGCGCGGCGTGGACCGGTAATCGCCCATGGCCCTGAAAGCGACAATTTTCAAGGTCGATCTGCAGGTCACCGACCTCGACCGGCACTACTATCAGTCCCACGCCCTGACGATTGCCCGCCATCCATCCGAAACGGACGAGCGGATGATGGTGCGCATCCTCGCCTTCGCGCTGAATGCAGATCCGGCGCTCGAGTTCGGCAAGGGTCTATCGACCGATGACGAGCCCGATCTCTGGCGCAAGGATTTGACCGGGGCCGTCGAGCAATGGATCGAGGTCGGCCTGCCGGACGAGAAGCGCCTCCGCCGGGCCTGCGGACGTGCCGCGCAGGTGCTGGTTTATACGTATGGCGGCCGCACGGCGGATGTGTGGTGGGAGCAGAATCGCGCCCCGCTGATGAAACAGGAAAAGCTGTGCGTGGTCGACCTGCCGCAAGCGCAGGTCGAAGCATTGGCCGGCCATGTCGTCCGCACCATGCAGATGAACTGCACCCTTCAGGACGGCGAGTTGTGGTGCCTGATCGATGGTGCCAGCGTGAATCTCGTACCGGTGATCCGTACCTGCCAGTAAGCCCGCCACGAAACGCGTTGGGAGCGCGTTAGGAGACGCGAAGGCAGTTCTTGCGCGGTCCTCTTTGCCAGTTTTGGCTGCCGGAGGTGGACGAAAAAAGGGGCGGTTGCCCGCCCCTTTCATTCTCGAAACTGACGTCAGGTATTACTTCACTTTCTTGGCGCCATTTTGTTCGAGGTAGGTTTTGGCGCGGATGCCG
>CAYNCH010000140.1:0-5254 GCA_964395815.1 uncultured Methyloversatilis sp. | reverse complement strand
TCGCCCAAGGGCAAGCTCGACGACGGCCGCAAGGTCACCGCCGAGATGGTGCGCGCGATGATCCCCGAGGAACTGGCCAAGGTGAAAGCCGTGGTCACCGCCAATGGCGAGAAGACCGAAACCTACGACCAGGCCGCCGGCATCTTCGAAAAAATGGCGCTGGCCGACGAGTATCCCGAGTTCCTCACCCTGCCGCTCTACGAGGCGATGGAGTAAGCCCCGCACAAAAAAGTCGGCGCTGACGGGACGGCGTCCGGTTTTCCGGGCGCCGTTTTTATTTTCGTTTGCCCAGCCCCGCCCGATAGGCCGCGAGCAGTGCCGCCCTGAGTTTGACTTCCGCATCGAGATTATCGATGCCAAGCGTTTGTCTGGCGATAGGGCGCACAACGTCGAGATCGCGAGCCTCCTGGCTCAATACGGCAAATGCCGCCCAGTCGAAACGGCCATCCGCACAGCAGGCCATCGCCAGCCCTGTCGGCTGATCGAAGGTAATGTCCTCGCTTTCGAGTACCTCATATTGATACGAATAGGGATCGATATTCCCCGCGCGTGCCAGACATCGATGAAAGTTGGGAGCAGATTCGATGTCGCCTGCACAACTATCGAGATCGATGATGTCTTCCAGCGCGATGTCCTCGCCCTTGAAGGAAAAGGTCAGACGGGCACGAAGGGTGTTCTGGGTCATGGCCACTATCATAGAGCCATTGACCTGATGGAGAGACCACGATGCTTGCCGCCTTCACCCGGCTCCTGCTGTTCCAACTCGCTGGCGAGGCGATCGCGCTGATCTTCGCATTGCCGGTGCCCGGCCCGGTCATCGGCATGGGACTGCTATTCATCGTGCTGGTACTGCGCGGCGGAGCCTCTATCGCGTTGCGCAACAGCGCACAGAACCTCCTGCAGCACCTTTCGCTGCTGTTCGTACCCGCCGGTGTCGGCGTCATGCTGCATGCGCAGCGGATGGCCGACGAATGGCTGCCGATTGTCATCGCACTGATTGCGAGCACCTTCCTCGCCATCATCGTCACGGCGGTGGTGCTGCGACGACTGCGGGTACAGGAGGAACCACCGCAGTGAATGCCGCGCCCCATCAATCACTCGGCGAAATCTGGGTCTACCTTTCCGCTTCACCGCTGCTCGGTCTGACGCTGACACTGCTCGCCTATCAGGGTGCCGTGTGGGTTAACCGACGTTGCGGCGGCCATCCACTCGCCAATCCGGTGCTGCTAGCCGTCATCGCCCTCGTCACCCTGCTGTGGGTAACCGGTACGCCCTATCGCACCTACTTCGACGGTGCGCAGTTCGTGCACTTCCTGCTGGGTCCGGCGACCGTCGCGCTGGCGATTCCGCTGTACTCGCAGGTCCGTCGCCTCAAGCAGATGGCGATGCCTTTGCTCATCGCCTTGTCCGCCGGATCGCTCACGGCGATCTTGTCCGCAGTGCTGATCGGAAAACTGTTCGGCGCGAGCGATGCCACACTGATCTCACTCGCGCCCAAGTCGGTAACGACGCCCATCGCGATGGGCATCGCCGAGCGCCTCGGCGGGCTACCTTCCCTGACCGCCGTTCTGGTCATCCTTACCGGCATCGTCGGCGCTGTTGGTGCACATTGGCTGTATGCATTGCTGAAGTGCCGCGACCCCGCCGTGCGCGGCTTTGCACTGGGTGTCGCCTCGCATGGCATCGGTACGGCGCGCGCATTCCAGATCAGTGAGCAGACGGGCGCTTTTTCCGCGCTGGCAATGGGCCTGAACGGCCTGCTGACGGCAATACTGCTGCCATGGCTGCTGCCCCTGCTGATGCAATGGCTGCATTGAACTTGCATGCAGATGACATCCAGACGGCAAGGCATATCAGAGGATGCTTGTATTAGCACTTTCGAATAAAAAATGGATTGATAAACAAATTCAAACTAAGTGCTTGTGGCACGGCGCACTGCCTGTAATAATGCGGGAAAGAAATGCCCATGCTATGTACATGGAATAACAAAACAGGAGGGGGTCATCCCGCTGTTGCTACGTTGTCGGCAACCATGTTGCTGCCGCATGAAGCATCGGTCTGATTTCTCTTCTGTCGTCTTGTCGTAACCGTTCTTGCGCCGAAAAGATCTGCGCCTGACGCATTGATGATGAGGGAAAAGAAACATGGCTGAGCCACAAAACGAAAAGGACGATGGTTCCGGATTGATCGATCGCCTGAAAGCACCGCCCAAATGCTCGATGCTGCGCATGATCGTCATTGGCGTGCTGGGCGGCATCATCATCTGGGGCGGCCTCAACATCGGCATGGAATATACCAACCGTTCCGATTTCTGCATCTCGTGTCACGAGATGACCATTCCGTTCGAGGAACTCAAGAAAACCGTCCACTACAAGAACCGCAGCGGAACCACGGTGCAGTGTGCCGACTGTCACGTCGCCAGCAGCAAGACACCGACCGACTACTTGTTCAAGTCGTTCCAGAAACTGATGGCGGCACGCGACATCATCGGCCACATCAAGGGCACGGTGGATACGCCGGAAAAATTCGAAGCACATCGCCTAACCATGGCCAAGCGGGTCTGGGCACAGATGGAAAGACGCGACTCGAAGGAATGCCGCAACTGCCACAGCTTCGAGACCATGGATCCCGACAAGCAGAAGGATCGCTCCGTCGTGAAGCATGAAGGTGCCATCGAAGACGGCAAGACCTGCATCGAGTGCCACAAAGGTATCGCCCACAAGCCGGTGCATCAACTGCTGGAGCAGGAACAGGGTGGCACGAAAACGGAAGGCTGACGATCACACAGCCTTATTTATCGATAAACTGAACCAACATTCCCAATCGAATCAGGAGTAGCAGATGAAGAAGATCGCTTTTGCCGTGATGAGTGCTTTCATTGCCAGTGGCGCGATGGCCGCCCCGGATTGGAGCAACGTACCGGTGCGCAAGATCAAGGTGTTCTATCCGGGACAATCGAGCTTCGAGTGGGTGATGAACAAGCCCGACCACTCCGCCGTGCCGGATATCGTCGACAAGAAACGTCCCTGCGCGAAATGCCATGAGGGCGATGCCAACGAGATCGGCGACAAGATCGTCGCCGGCAAACCGGTCGGCAGTTCGAAGAGCGTGCTGGAGCCCAAGCCGATCGAAGGCAAGGCGGGTTGGATGCCGGTCAGCTTCCAGGCCGCGCATGACGGCGACAAGGTCTATTTCCGCTTCGAATGGAACCCGCCGCAAATTGCCGGTCCGCAAATGGACAAGAAGAACGAGGTCAAGGTCACGATGCTGTTCGACGGTGGCAGCACAGTGGAAGGTGCCGAACTGAACGGCTGCTGGTCGACCTGCCATACCGACTTGCGCACCATGAAGGATGCCAAGGACGACAAGAAGACCAAGTACGTCAAGGGTGCTGACCTGGGCAGCGGCAAGTTCTACGACCTGATCCAGTATCGCAGCGGCAAGGGCGAGAAGCCGGTCGATGGCTACGTTGCCGAGCAGCGGGTGATGGATGGCGGCCAGGGTCTCGTCAAGGCCGAAGGCGTCAAGGAAGGCAACAAGTGGGTCGTCACCTTCGAGCGCAAACTTGCCGGCGGTGGCAAGGGCGACCATGCGCTTGCGGCCGACAAGGTCTACAACTTCGGTTTCGCCATTCACGAAAGCTTTGCCGAGGCACGTTATCACTACGTCTCGCTCGGCTATCAGTTCGGCCTCGACAAGGACGTCGCCGGTGTGAAGAGTTACTACAACATCAAGAAACAGTAAGAGGGGAAACAGCAGTCTGCAGTACTTTCATCAACAGGAGGAGACTACGATGAAGCAAAGATGGAACAGGTGGGCGCTGACAGCCGGCGCTCTGACGATCTCGGCGACGGCATTTGCCGCCGGTCCGAGCGCCGAAATGCTATCCAACGCTTGCGCCGGTTGCCACGGCACAAACGGCGGTAGCGCAGGCCCCAGCATGCCCAGCCTGGCCAGCCAATCGAAGACGGCCATCGTCGATGCAATGAAGAAGTTCAAGAGCGGCGAGCGTCCCTCCACCGTGATGGGACGTCTCGCCAAGGGCTATTCCGACGCCGATTTCGAAAAAATGGGCGAGTTCTTCTCCAAGCAGAAGTTCCATGCCACCACCCAGGCCGTCGATCCGGCCAAGGTCAAGCGCGGTGCCGAACTGCAGGAAGCCAATTGCTCGCGTTGTCACCTCGATGATGGCAAGGAAGGGAAGGATGACACGCCGGTGATGGCTAGCCAGTGGCTGCCCTACCTGAACATCCAGATGCAGTTGTATGCGTCCGGCGCCCGCAAGATGCCGGAAAAGATGGCCGAGAAGGTCAAGCCGCTGTCCAAGGAAGATCTGGACGCTTTGATGCACTTCTACGCCAGCGTGAAATAAGGGGGAAACGACATGACCATACAACGCAGAGACTTTCTCAAGCTGATCGGCGCAGGAGCCGGCGTCGGCGCCGCCACGGCCCTGAGTGGTTGCGCTTCACAGCAGGCTTCCGGAGGCGGCCGCAAGGTCGTGGTGATCGGTGGCGGCTACGGCGGCACCATCGCTGCAAAATACATCCGCATGATGGATAAAAGCATCGAGGTCACGCTGATCGAGCGCAACGATCACTACATCTCGTGCCCGTTTTCCAACCTCTATCTCGGCGGCATCCTGCCCGACCTGTCGAAGCTGACCATCAAGTACGACAAGCTGACGACGAACCACGGCATCAAGGTGGTGCAGGCCGAAGTGACCGGCGTCAATGCCGCCGAGCACACCGTGACAACCAGCAAAGGCGTCTTCAAGTATGACCGCCTCGTGGTTGCTCCCGGCGTCGATTTTCGTACCGACGAGATCAAGGGCTACACCGCCAAGACAGCGGAACTCGCACCGCACGCCTGGAAAGCCGGTCCGCAGACGATTCTGCTGCGCAAGCAACTGGAGGCGATGAAGCCCGGCGGCACTGTCGTGCTGTCGATTCCGCTCGCACCGTTCCGTTGCCCGCCCGGCCCGTACGAACGGACCAGCATGATCGCCATGTATCTCAAGCAGCACAAGCCCGGCTCGAAGATCATCGTCCTTGACGCTAACCCTGACATCGTCTCGAAGAAGGGCCTGTTCCTGAAGGGCTGGAAAAAGCACTACGACGGCATCATCGACTATCGCCCCGCCAAGAAAGTTACCGAGGTGAGCGCCGACGGCAAGAGCGTGCTGATCGAAGGCATTGACGAGGTCAAGGGCGACGTGATCAACCTGATCCCGCCCCAGCGTGCCAGTGCCATC
>CAYNCH010000139.1:0-5275 GCA_964395815.1 uncultured Methyloversatilis sp. | reverse complement strand
GCATGGTCGTGGCCGCGCTTAGCATCATGGCCGAGCGCAAGCGCCAGCAACGCGCCGTCGTACAGCATCAACACCAGCTTGTGTGGGTTGGCTGTTTCGACGCTCATGTCGCGGCCGATCTTCGTATAGGCGGCAGCAGGATTGTTGAGGGTCTGAAACATGGAACCTCCTGGGTTACTCGCCCGATGTGCTCGGCAGATTGGCCAACTGTTGGGTCAAATACTGTGAAGTCTGCTGCATCGAGGCGACAAGCTGGTCGAGTGCGGAGAACTGCTTGCGATAGCGAGCCTCGATATCTTCGAGACGGCGCTCCAGCGCAGAACGTCGTGAAGCGATATCGCCGATCGAACTACCGATGCCTTCGGTACGGCTTTCGAGCGTCCCTCCGGTCTCGAGCATTGCCGCGATTGTCCGGTCGAGTTGCCAGCCGATGCCGCGTTCGAAGCCCACCGTGCCGCGCAGACCCACGTTGCCGCCTTCGATCAGCAAGCGGAGATCGGTGGCATTTCCAGCTCCCGTTAGCACCTGGCCGGCACCCACGGCTTCGACGCCGCCGATTTCGCCTGCGACATCAACGCCGGTCGTGCTGGATGCCGTACCGAACAGTGTGGCGAGTGCGTTGCCGCCGGTGAATTCGATATTTGAGGTTGAGCCATATCGCGTCGAAGCCACGGTCAACACGCCGGCATTGTGTGTCGTCGAAACCGAATGGCCGAATGAAGCGAACACCGTATTGATCCGCGTCTGCAATTCAGCCGCCATGGCGTCGCGCGTGTAAGTCCCGGCAGTGAGCGTGATCGTTGCACTCAGGCCGTTCAATTTCAGCGACAGCGCATCATTCACGCCGCTGACAATCGTGGTCTTGGTGTCGTCCGCGTTGAGGGCGATGCTGCCGGTTGCCGTACCGCGCGTCGCGATTTGCGTGATGTTGACTTCATAACGCCCTGCCTGGGTGGCATCGCTGGCACCGAGATAGCCAACCAGGCTGTCGCTCGGCACCCCCATCGTGGCAAACAGCGGCGCCAGGTTCTTGGCAGGATCGGCCAGCACCGCATCCAGCTTCGAACCATTGAGCGCCAAGGTGCCGTCGCGCTGGAAGCTGACGCCGATATCCGAGAGCGACTGCACTCCACCGTCGGCATAGGCCAGTCGCTGCGAAAGCGTTGTCCGCACCTGGTTCTGCATGCTGCGCAGCGTCGCGTCCCCGAGCAGCAGGCCGCCCTCCTGGGTTTTCATGTCGTAGCCACCCAACTCCTTGATCGTTGCTGCCAGCTCGTTGTAAGCCGTGACGAACTCCTCGACGGATGTCTTTACTCCGCTCGTATCGCGTTCGACCGTCAGGGTTGTCGGCGCATCGGTGGTTTTCAGCAGATTGAGCGTGACGCCCGAAAGCGCATCGCCAATCAGGTTGTTGCTCTTGCTGATGGCGATGCCGTCGATTTGCAGCTCGGCATTCAGTGCCGCCATTTTTTGTTCGAGATTCTTCCCACTGCCGACTGCCGCGGTCGGATCGTAGGCGAGTTGCGACAGCCCGGACGTATCGGTATCGATGCCGTCGCCGGCATCGTCGACCAGGATGCGCAACGAATTCGTCTTGCCGCTATCGTTGCTGGAAACCACCAGGCGATAGCCTGTGCCGTCATTGATGATGCTGGCCGTGACGCCCCCCTCCGCTTCATTGATGGCATCGCGGATGCCGGTCAGCGAGTTGTTCGAAGCGTCGATGTCGATCGACAGGGCGGTTTTGTCGGCGTTCGTCGTAAAACTGTTGGCACCGCTGTCGTAAGTGCCGAAATCGATCGTCAGGGTGCCGGTGCCGATGCTGGCGGCCGGATCGTCGAATGTGCCGGAAGCGATCTTGTGACTCTGCGCCAACTGGCTGACTTCGATGGTGTGCGTGCCCGGCTTGGCGATGCTGCTGGCCGTGGCTGTCAGCACGGTCTCGTCGGCGGCGCTGGCCTTCGCAGTGTTGAACTTGATCGGCGAAGCCAACCCGCGGGCCGCCGTCTCGAAACTGGCATAGGCGCCCTTGAGCGTTCCGTAAGCCGTCAGCTTCGCCTGGAAATCAGCCTCTTTTGTGTCGAGTGCCTTCAGCGGCAAGCGCTCGGCCTCCATCAGCTTGTCCACCAAGCCGTTGAGGTCGAGTCCGGAACCGATGCCTAAAGAAGATATGCCCGCCATGATTCTCTGTCCTTGGATGATTCGATTAACGGCCGATGCCGTCGAATCTGTAGAGCAGGATGCGTTCCACCCAGCCTGTTGCCGGCGTCCCGCCGCCGCCGACTTTTTGCATTCTGGCCGTGCCGGCAGCAAATCGCAACCAAAAACAAACCCGCGCGCGTGCGCGGGTTGTTGTGGTCAAGCGGGAATGCTTACCGCTGCAGCAGTTGCAGCACCTGGTTCGGGATCTGGTTCGCCTGGGCCAGCATGGCCACGCCCGCCTGTTGCAGAATCTGGGCGCGGGTCAGGGCGGCCGTTTCGGCCGCGAAGTCCGCATCCTGGATGCGCGAGCGGGCAGCCGTGAGGTTTTCCGCCGAAGTCGTCAGGTTGGCGATCGTCGAACCGAAGCGGTTCTGCACGGCGCCGAGGTCTGCCCGTATGCCGTTGATGCGCGCCAGCGCGCCGTCGGTGATGTCGATCGCGCGGTTGGCACCGGCGACGGTGCTGATGTCGATCGTATTCACCGTTTCCTTGATGCTGGCCTGCAGGTCATCGGCCTGGCCGGTGAAAATGCCGCCGTCGATCGCATCGATGTCCGAACTGATGCTGAAGTAGCCCGAGGTCGATTTGAACTCCAGATTGCCGCCCACGACGGTCGACCGCGCACCCGCTATCTGGCCGAGCGTGCCGCCATCGTAGAGCGTGACGGGGTCGCCGGTATAGCCGATATCCTCGTTGCCGCCCGTGATGCGCATGCTCACCGTCACCGGCGGGCGCGTTCCGCCAGTATCGATGGCCGCCGAGCTGTTGAAGTTCGCAATGCGGATATCCTCGCCCGTGCTGCTGGTCAGCATGATCGCGTCGTTGGTCTTGTTGATCTCGGCGATGATCCCTGTCTGGCCCGACTTGCTGTTGATCGCCTCGGCCAGGCTGCGCAGGTTTTCCATGGTCACATTCGCCGAGATGGGCACCGGTTCGGCGTTCGAACCCGTGAGTTCGAAAGACACCACGCCGTCATGACTGAGGTTCGACAAAGTGGCCTTGCTGATCGCCGTCGCCTGCACGCCGGTTGTGTCGGAATACTTGTTCACCAGTGTGGCGATGGTCTTGGCGCTCGACCCCGCTTCGATAGCCACCTCGATCGGTTCCGGGTTTTGCGCCGAAATGCTCAGCGTCTGCGCGGCCACGTTGTTGTCCTCGGTCGTACCGACGGAGGCCGTCTTGGTTTGTGCGCCGATAGTCGAGAAAATACCGCCGCCGGCCGTATCCTGATCGGTCTCGATGGTATAGCCGGTCGGCAGGATGATGTCCAGCTTGCCGGCGACGTTGGCAGCATCGTTGGCACCTTGAGTGAGAGTAACCGCTGCACCCAGACTGCCGCTAACCGCAACGGTTGCCGCGGCAATGGCAGTGGCGGTTCCGTTATAAGTTTCTGCGGCTGCGTTTGCCACCATGGTTGTCGTCGCTGTTGCATTGCCAACTCCCGAGGTCACGGTGCCGGCAGCGTCGTTAGTGACCCCTCCTTCGCCGATGGCCAATGCCTGTTCAGCCCCCGCTGCTGTTGGCGTACGCGAAGCATAAATCGTCGCCTCGCCGGCGGTGTATTTGAACGAGGTATCTGAGGCAAGCGTGCCACCAATCGTAGCGGTAAGCGCGCTGACGCCCGTGGTCAGAACCGCATAGATATCTGCCGCAAGAGCCTCCTTCGTCAGGCCATCAACCCCCACCGTTAGATCGTACGTTACGCCCGCCACAGTCAGGTCAACAATTTCCCCGGGATTAAGATCGACTGTAAAGGCCAGAGCGGCACGCGTTGTCGCTGCGCCTTCATAGTCCGTGATGTCGATATCCTTGCCGGTTGCGTCGGTGACTGTCAGTGCGCCTGTCGTGGTGTCGATCGATGTCGTCAGCGCGGTATTCAGCGTCGGGTTATTACGGATGGCGGCTTGCAGGTTCTGGCTGGTTTCGAGCAAGGTGGCACCTACCTCGTAACTCAAGTCCTGGCCGTTGATCTGCACATAGGCTGTATCACCCTTGTAGTTTGCACTAGCCCCATTGAGAACGCCTGTGGTTCCAATGGTAGCGGTCGTCACAGTACTGGCCGTGATCGGTGCACCGGCGAAGCCATTCAATTTGGTGGCGATGGAGGACGCTTCTTCATCGGCGACAAGATCAATCGTACCGACAGCAACCCCTTCTGAGTCACGTATGGTTAAGGTCTGGATCCCCACACCGTTGCCGTTTGCATCGACGTTCGCGGTAGTGTCCGCTACCGCCAGCCCCGTGACGCCCGTCGAGGCGAAATAATCCCGCCCCGCTGCCGCCTCGATGCCGACGACGTTGTTGGTGTTGATCTTGTTGATGCCGAGATCCGCGCCGGTGGCGCCGGTGACCGAGACGTTGATGGTCTGGTTGGCTTCGGCGCCGACCTGGAAGTTCTGCGCCACGAAGTTGCCGTCGAGCAGCTTCAGGCCGTTGAACGAGGTGGTGTTGGCGATGCGGTCGAGTTCGGAAATCAGCTGGTTGACTTCGGACTGCAGCGCCTGCCGGTCGGAGACGGAGTTGGTCGCGTTAGCCGACTGGATCGCTAGTTCGCGGATGCGCTGCAGGATGTTGTTCGTTTCCCCCAGCGCGCCCTCGGCGATCTGCGCCAGCGAAATACCGTCGTTGGCGTTGCGCGTCGCCTGGTTGAGGCCGCGTACCATCGACGACATGCGCTCGGAAATCGCCAGGCCGGCGGCATCGTCCTTGGCGCTGTTGATGCGCAGGCCGGAAGATAAACGCTGCAGCGACGTCGCCAGGGCGCCCTGCGAGGTATTCAGGTTGCGCTGCGCATTCAGCGAAGCCATGTTGGTATTGATGACTTGTGGCATGAGTCTCTCCTTATCGACCTGCTGCGATGTTCGATCTGCCCGGGTGAGGTTGCGGGCTCAAGTAATTCGTCCGAGTGTCGATTAGCAGCAAGCGTGCCAGCGAGCTTTAATGTCGAAAAGAAAAGGTTGTCGGGCGCATTTCCGGCGACTTGCCGGAATTTCCGGCAAGGAACGAGGCCTTGCCGGCAAGGCTTGCCGAGCTGGCGGGGATGCCCGCCGTCCCGCCGGCGCCGACTTTTTTG
>CAYNCH010000138.1:4303-5286 GCA_964395815.1 uncultured Methyloversatilis sp. | reverse complement strand
GGCTTCCTTTCAGAACAGCTCGACTTTGGGGCCGCTGTCGTCGTTGCCGGTTTTGCCATCCCGCAGCGCGCCGTGGTGAGAGGTGCGCTGCGAATTCATCACGTAGCTGCTGTAGATTTCGTCGAGGTGACGGGCGAGGGGCTGCAGCGTGAATTGCGGGTTTTCCAGTTGCGCGATGCGTTCGGCAAGATGTGCGGCGTGGGCGTCAAGCGGTCGAGCGCGTTGATCACCTGTTCGATCTGCTGGCGGGTGACATCCTGGAATTGCACACCGGCGAGCGCATCCATGAACATGGCGGCCAGTTCCTGGCTGCTCTCGCCGATGGTGCGCACGACATCGCTTTCGTGCTGGATGACTTCCAGGTAGCTCTTGCCGAGGCTGTCCAACTGGTCGGCGAATTTTTGCAGCGCCGCCTGTTCCGCACTGATGCTGGAGGAGTGAAGCTTGGCCTGGAACTGGATCTCGATGGCGTCGGCAACCTCGTGGATGCCCTGGTTGATCTGGGTGACCGCTGTTTCGGTGGCGGCCGAGAGCTTGCGTACCTCGTCGGCCACGACGGCGAAGCCGCGGCCAGCCTCGCCTGCGCGGGCGGCTTCGATCGCGGCGTTGAGTGCCAGCAGGTTGGTCTGGCTGGCTATGCTCTTGATCAGTTCGACCAGCGTGCCTAGCGACTCGGCCTTTTTCATCACCTCGGTGATGCTCTCCTGGTCGGCATTCATCGTCGTGATGCGCTGCTGGATGTACTGGGTGAGTGTGTAGAGCAATTCGCGGTTGTCAGCCATGCGCTCCTCGGAGCGCTTCAGCATCTGAGTGGAGTCTTCGGTCGAGGCATTGACGAAATTGGTCATGCGTGAAACCACGCCATCGATCGATTGCAGCTGGTCGGTGATCGAATAGGCAGCCTTCTCGGTTTCATCCACCACGTTGCGCAACTGGCCGCGCACCACATCGTTGAACGTCGGCACTTGTCTGATCTCACCACC
>CAYNCH010000138.1:0-4287 GCA_964395815.1 uncultured Methyloversatilis sp. | reverse complement strand
TAGAGCAGGGCCACCTCGGCGGCCGTGAGCAGCATGCTGGCGCGGTGGTCGCGCTCGGCCTCGCTTTTGCCGAGACCGAGCATCCAGTCGCGGTAGAACAAGACCGAAATCGCGCGCTGGGCCAGGAAGGCGCTGAGTACGATCAGGAAGGTCCCGATGGCATCGCCAAAGGGCGAGGGCAGGCCCAGTTCAGGCAGGAAGTGGGTATGAAACCAGTCGTTGAGAAAATAAACGATGACACTGGCCGCCAGGCCGACCGTAAGGGCGACCAGCATTGCCCTGCGCAACAGCTGATTGAAATCCACTGGAACCTACCTGAGCACAAGCTTTATGGTATCGAGCAATTGATCAGCCGTGGCGGGTTTGACCAGCCAGCCGGAGGCACCGGCCGCCTTGGCTTCGGCACGCTTGGACTGCTGGGACTCTGTCGTAAGGAACAGGATCGGCATGAACTTGTACTGCGGCAACTGCCGCACCTGCTTGATGAAGTCGATGCCATTCATTCCCGGCATGTTCAGGTCGGTGATCAGCAGGTCAACCTTGACGCCACCTTTGAACTTGGTTAGCCCTTCGTTGGCGTTGGCGGCCTTTTCGACCGCATAGCCAGCCTTGCTGAGAATGTTCGAAATCGACAAAAGGATGGTGGCAGAATCATCCACCAGCATGATGGTTTTCACAGTAGTTTTCCTCGGGTTCTGCGTGATGTGGCTGATGGCGGGATTATGCCTGCATTTGCGGGCCACGACAGCGCCAGAATATAGCGATGAAAATTGCGATGCCACTTGAGAAATGGCGAAACTGCCGCCATAATTCGACCATGGTCGTAATTCCGGCAAACCGGAAGCGTTTCGGACGGCGGTTCGATTCCGCCCACCTCCACCATCTGAACTTTTTTGCATTTATGGGGGTGCACTGGCTTCGACGGGGCGAACAAGGCTAGCAGGCGACTCGAAAGGCGACGGACGTAATCCGCGCAAATCCACAAACGCCAACGATGAGCGTTTCGCACTGGCCGCTTAAGGCCTATGCCGAGGCTGCTTGAGCCTTGTTACCAAAGAAAAGCCGGCGGGGATCCTCGGATCCCCGTCGTTATTTGCGGCTTTCGTCGAGCAGCCTGGTCCAAGCGCAGTTCAACACAAGCGACAATCCCATACCCCCTGTTTTCTCAAGGGCGCATCGAAACCGAAGGTATCAGTCGCGATAGTATGGTGAAGCTTGAAACGTTTTGATCACCATGCCGGAGCAGTCTTTCGACCCCAAAACCTTCCTCGCCACGCTGACCGACGCGCCCGGCGTTTACCGCATGCTGGCGGCCGACGGCGTGGTGCTCTACGTCGGCAAGGCGAAGAACCTGAAGAAGCGCGTATCGAGCTACTTCCAGAAGAGCGGCCACAGCTCGCGCATCGGCCTCATGCTGCAACAGGTGGCGGGCATGGAGACGACGGCGACGCGTTCCGAGGCCGAGGCGCTGATCCTCGAGAACACGCTGATCAAGAGGCTCAAGCCGAAGTACAACATCCTCTTTCGCGACGACAAGTCCTATCCCTACATCGCGCTGTCCGGTGGCGTGTTTCCGCGGCTCTTTTATCACCGTGGAGCGTTCGAGAAGAGGTCGCGCTACTTCGGCCCCTTCCCGAGCGGGCTGGCGGTAAAGGAGGCGATCCAGCTGATCCAGAAGACCTTCCTGCTGCGCACCTGCGAGGAGGCGGTGTTCGCGCATCGCTCGCGGCCCTGCCTGCTGCACCAGATCGGGCGTTGCAAGGCGCCTTGCGTCGGCGGCGTGTCGGCCGAGGAGTACGGTGCCGACGTGCGCCTGGCCGAACTGTTCCTCAAGGGCCGGCACGGCGAGGTGATCGATAAGCTGACGGCGCGGATGGAAGCCGAGTCGGTCGCGCTGCGCTTCGAGCAGGCGGCCGCCTTGCGCGACCAGATCAGGGCGTTGCAGGCGGTTTTGCACCGGCAATACGTCAGTTCGACCCATACACATCGCGAGGCCGACGTCGATATCGTCGTCGCCGTCGCGGAGCGCGGCGAGTTGTGCGTGAATCTGGCGATGGTGCGCGGCGGGCTGCATCTGGGCGACCGTGCGCATTTCCCGCAGGCCGCCACGGAAGCCGAAGCGGCGGAAGGTCTGGCGGCTTTTCTGGAACAACACTACGCGGAAAACGCTGCCCCACCGCGCCTGATCCTCGCTCCCTGGCCGCTGGAGGAGTTACCGGAAAGCCTGCACGGCAGTGCGCCGCGGAACGAAATGGAGCGCGCCTGGGTCGAGATGGCGCTCACCAATGCCGGGCTCGCGCTGGCTGCACGACACCAGAGCCGCACGCGCTCGGCCGGCCGGCTGGAGGCGCTGCGTGCGGCGCTCGACCTGCCGGAGCCGCCGCGCCGCATCGAGTGCTTCGACATCAGCCACACGATGGGCGAGGGCACGGTAGCCTCCTGCGTCGTCTGCGTCGATGGCGCGATGAAGAAGAGCGACTACCGCCGCTTCAACATCGCGGGCGTCACGCCCGGCGACGACTACGCGGCGATGCGGCAGGCGCTGACGAGAAGATATGAGAAAGTCGCCAAAGAGAAAAATGAGGGCGAGACGGCGGTTCCCGATCTGGTGCTGATCGACGGCGGCAAGGGCCAGCACGGCGTGGCGCGCGAAGTGTTTGCCGAGCTGGGCCTGAACGATCTCGCGAGCATCGGCGTGGCAAAGGGCGAGGAGCGCAAGCCCGGGCTGGAAACTCTCTTCGTGCATGGCCGGGATCACCCGCTAGAATTGGCCATGGACAATGCCGGCTTCCACCTGATCCAGGAAATCCGTGACGAGGCGCACCGCTTCGCCATCGTCGGCCATCGGGCGCGACGTTCGAAAGCACGCGGTAAATCGGCTCTGGAGGATGTCAGCGGTATCGGCCCGACACGGCGCCGCAGTCTGTTGGCCCATTTCGGTGGCCTGGAGGGCGTGAAAGCCGCCACTGTCGAGGACTTGTGCCGAGTTTCAGGTATCAGCCGCAAGCTGGCCGAAGACATCCACAAACAGCTGCACTGACATGCCCTTGAATATCCCCAACCTGCTCACCTGGGCACGTATCGTGCTGATTCCGCTGGTGATCGGCGTTTATTACGCCCCATTGCCCCTGCATGAGCAGAACCAGATCGCCACCATCGCCTTCATCATCGCGGCCGTGACCGACTGGTTCGATGGCTGGCTGGCCAGGAAGCTCGGACAGACCTCGGCTTTCGGTGCTTTTCTCGATCCGGTGGCCGACAAGCTGATGGTCGCCGCGGCCTTGGTGGTGCTGGTCGAATTCGACCGTGCCAATGCCGTGGTCGCGTTCATCATCCTCGGCCGCGAGATCGCGATTTCGGCGCTGCGCGAATGGATGGCGCGGATCGGGGCGGCGAAGAGCGTTGCGGTGTCCTTCGTCGGCAAGCTCAAGACGACGGCACAAATGATCGCCATCCCGCTGCTGCTCTACCAGGATGCGCTGTTTGGCCTGCCGGTAGCAGAAATGGGGAACTGGCTGTTGTGGCTAGCCGCTTTGCTGACCGTCTGGTCGATGGGCTATTACCTTGGAAAGGCATGGCCGGAAATTCGCAGTCGCGGGTTTTGAAGCGGTCTCTTTGCTATGATTCGCCTTTCCCGTTACCGTAGTCGCCATGACTAAATATGTGTTCGTCACGGGGGGTGTCGTGTCCAGTCTGGGCAAGGGCATCGCCGCCGCGTCCCTGGGCGCGATCCTCGAATCCCGCGGCATCAAGGTTACCCACCTCAAGCTCGATCCCTACATCAACGTCGATCCCGGCACGATGTCGCCGTTCCAGCACGGCGAAGTGTTCGTCACCGAAGACGGTGCCGAGACCGATCTCGATCTCGGCCACTACGAGCGCTTCACCAGCGCCAAGATGGGGCGGCGCAACAACTTCACCACCGGCCAGATCTACGAGTCGGTGATCAAGAAGGAGCGGCGCGGCGAGTACCTCGGCAAGACGGTACAGGTCATTCCGCACATCACCGACGAGATCAAGCGTTACGTGAAGCGTGGTGCCGAGGGTGCAGACGTGGCGATCGTCGAGGTCGGCGGCACGGTGGGCGACATCGAGTCGCTGCCTTTCCTCGAAGCGATCCGCCAGATGGGCATCGAGGAAGGTAAGAACAATGCCTGCTTCATCCATCTCACCCTACTGCCCTACATCCCGACTGCCGGTGAACTCAAGACCAAGCCGACCCAGCATTCGGTCAAGGAGCTGCGCGAGATCGGCATCCAGCCCGACATCCTGCTGTGCCGCGCCGAC
>CAYNCH010000137.1:0-5287 GCA_964395815.1 uncultured Methyloversatilis sp. | reverse complement strand
AACCGGCTCGCTGACCTATCACAAGCCGGCCGGCATGGCCGTCCGTCCGGGCGCCAAACTGGCGAGCAAACCGATCCTGCTGGCCAAGGAGAAGGATGCCGAGCCGACGCTGAACCTCGAAGAGCGCATCGGCGTGGCGCGCCTGACTCGTCCCGAATCCTGTCTCGCCATGCAGGGCAAGGGCTTCAAAGGCCAGGCACGCGGCGCGAACTTCAAGGGGGAACTGCGCTACATGTCGGTAGACCGCTGGAAACCGGTACCGGTCGCCGACCAGCCCTACGACGTCGAACTCTGCGATCTGTGCGTCCAGGTCTGTCCGATCAAGGGCGCCATCACGCTCGAAACCGGCCCGGCCAAGGACGGCAGCGGCAAGACCGTCGGCATTCCCGTCGTGCATGAGCCCTGCGTCGGCTGCGGGGTCTGCGAAATGATCTGTCCGACCGAGCCGGCCAGTATCGAAATCATTGCCGGGGAGGGCTGGAGAGCATGAGTGCCGCACTGAAACGCCGCTTCGTCGAGCAGATCAAGGTCATGTTCGGTGCCGAAGCGAAGAAACCCGCGCTGATCGCCGAAAACGCCGTCAAGGTTCACGAACTCAAGCGCATGACCAACAAGGCCGACCTCGCGGCCGCCAAGGAAGCGCATCGCGCCAACGAGCGCAATCACAAGTGGCGCAACCGCCGCTGGATCACGCTGATCCTGGTCAACCTGCTGTTCGTCGTGTCCTTTTCGCTCGACATCCAGATCCTCGAAGGTGCCCTGACCGCCTCGCGATTCATCGGCTTCCACCTGATCGACCTGAACTCGGCCCTGCAGGTGATGCTCGCGCACAAGCACATCATCACCAACCTGTTCATCGGTACCGGCACGGTATTGGTACTGTGGATCCTGCTCGGTGGTCGTACTTTCTGTTCCTGGGTCTGCCCCTACCACCTGGTCGCCGAGTGGGCCGAGAAGATCCACCTCTGGCTGGCGAAGAAGAAACTCGTCACCGACACGCCGATCGATCGCCGCTGGCGGACGGCCTCGTGGATCATCTTCGCGCTGCTGGCGGTCGCCACCGGCTACACCGTATATGAAGCCATCTCCCCGACCGGCATCCTCTCGCGCGCCATGATCTACGGCGGTGCGGGTCTGGCACTATTGTGGGTGCTGGCCCTGCTGGTGTTCGAAATCTTCTTTGTGCGCCGCGCCTGGTGCCGCTATGCGTGCCCGATCGGCCTGACCTACGGTGTTGTCGGCATCGTCTCGCCGGTGCGCGTCAAATACACTCTACAGGGCTGTTTCCACGAAGGCGATTGCCGCAAGGTCTGCCTGGTACCGCATGTTCTCGATACGGTGATCAAGGGGCGTGCGGTCGATACCGAGGTGCCGATCGGCCCCGATTGCACGCGCTGCGGCCTGTGCGTCGACGCCTGCCCGACCGGCTCGCTCAAGTTCGATGTCAAGGGCCTGTCGAAACTGATGTAAGCCGGACGCCGAATACCCATGACCATCACAGGGGTGATCCCGGGCATCGCCCCTCGCCACAGTACAATTCAGACTATGATCCGCTGCGAAAACCTGACCAAGACCTTCCGCCGGGCACGCGTGCTCGACGGCATCTCCCTCGACATTCCGCTCGGCGAACGCATCGCGCTGATCGGCTCCAACGGCGCCGGCAAGACCACGCTGATCCGCTGCCTGCTGGGCGAATACACCCACGAAGGCACGGTGACGATCGATAGCCGCTCGCCGCGCAAGGACCGCACGGCGGTGCTGGGCACCATCGGCTTCGTGCCGCAGTTGCCGCCGCCGCTGAAGATGCCGGTCGGCCAGTTGATCGAGTTTTCCGCCTCGCTGTCCGGCGCCGATCCGAAAAAGATCGACGATATCGCCGGCCGCCTCGGGCTCGGTGTCGACGAGATCCGCGTGCGGCCGTTCAACCGGCTGTCGGGCGGCATGAAACAGAAGCTGCTGATCGCCATCGCCCTCGGCCGCAACGCTAAGTTGCTGATCATGGACGAGCCGGCCGCCAACCTCGACCCAGAAGCGCGCAAGATCTTTTTCGACCTGCTCGCCGAACGGCAGCACGACGCCACCATGCTGATTTCCAGCCACCGCATCGACGAGGTCGCCTCGCTGGTCAACCGCGTGATCGAGATGGACATGGGCAAGGTCGTGCTCGACGACAAGGTCGCCGACGATGTCTCGCTCTCCGGCCGCTTCGCCTGCCGCCTGATCTCGCGGCGCGAGGATGCGGCCCTCGCCAAGGCGCTGGCCGCCTGGAAGTTCACTGCCGATGCGAGCGGGCTGGTGTGGACCGGCGAAGTCGCCGGCCCTGATCGCCTGCGCTTCATCGGCATGATCTCGCGCTATGTCGCGCTGATCGGCGACCTGTCGCTGTCCGAAACAAAATAACGATGGATCGTCGCCGCTTCATCGCTGCCGGCTTCAGCCTCACGCCGCTAGCCGCCGCCCTTTCGTCACTCGGCGGCTGCGGGAAGGACGAAGGCTGGCCGGAAGGCATGCAACCGATCAAATGGGACCGCGACACCTGCATCGTCTGCAACATGGCGATCTCCGATCCCCGCTTCGCCGGCGAGATGCGCGGCGGGCCGAAGAACACCGTCTTCAAGTTCGACGACCCGGGCTGCATCGCCCTGTGCATCAACGACATGGCCGACAAGTTTCCCTGGGTGCGCGAGGCGGCGACGAAGATCTGGGTCGCCGACAGCAGCGCACGCAGCAACCTCGACGTGCGCTGGCTCGACGCACGCACTGCCCATTACATCAGCAAGTTTTCACCGATGGGCTACAACTACGGGGCCTCGGCCTATCCGCAGGCCGGTTCGGTCGACTTTCAAACCATGAGCGAGCACGTCGTCGCGCTCGTTCGCAAAAACGCCACTCCGAAAACATGAAACAACTTTGGCTCACCGCCCGTCTCGATATCGTCGAATCCCTGCGCGCACGCTGGTTCATGATCTACACCGCCGTCTTCGGCGGCATCGTCGCCCTGCTGTTCGTCTTCGGCCTCACCGAATCGCGCGTGCTCGGCTTCATCGGCCTGTCGCGCCTCTTGGTCACCTACATCCAGCTGACCATGGCCATCCTGCCGATCTTCGTGCTGATCACGACGGTACGCTCGGTGGCGGGCGACCGCGAGGCCGGCGTCTTCGAATACCTGCTGTCGTTGCCGGTCAGCCTCGGCGCGTGGTTCTGGGGCAAGATCCTCGGCCGCTACATCGTGGTGTTCGCACCGGTCTTCCTCGCCATGCTGGCCGCCGTGCTGATCGCGATGGTCAAGGAAATCGAGATTCCATGGGACATGTTCGGCTACTACACCGCGCTGCTGGCGGCCATGGCGGCCTGTTTCCTCGGCCTCGGCATGCTCATCTCGTCCATCGCGCGAACTACCGACATGGCACAGGGTGCGGCTTTCATGACCTGGCTGGTGCTGCTGCTGTTCCTCGACCTGATCATCCTCGGCCTGATGATCCAGGAGCGCGTCGCCCCCGAGATCGCCATCAGCATCGCGCTGGCCAACCCGCTGCAGGTCTTCCGCACCGCCGCGCTGGCCCTGTTCGATCCGCAATTGATCGTGCTCGGTCCGGCTGCCTACGTGATCCTCGATACCTTCGGCGTGTTCGGCTACAAGATCTTCGCGCTGGCCTATCCGACCGCGCTCGGCCTGCTGGCCGCCGCACTGGGCTACTTCATCTTCCGTCGCGGCGATTTGCCCTGATGCGCCGGCTGTTCCTCGCTTTCGCCGCCCTTTTCAGCCTCAGCGTCCATGCCGACAGTACCGCACTGTTCTCTGCGACGCTAACCGGGCTGGATGACAAGCCGGTCGCGCTGGCGAACTGGCGCGGCAAGCCGCTGATCGTCAATTTCTGGGCGCGCTGGTGCGGTCCCTGCCGCGCCGAGATCCCGGAGCTGGTCGCGCTGCGCAAACGCTTCGGCGACCGCGGACTTGAAGTCATCGGCATCGGCATCGAGGACAAGCTCGAACCGGTGCGCGATTTCGCCAAGGCCTACGACATGGATTATCCCGTGCTGATCGGCAAGGACCAGGGACTCGAATTGATGCGCTCGCTCGGCAACACGAAGATGGGGCTGCCCTTCACCATCGCCCTCGATCGCCACGGCAAGCTCGTCGTCGTCAAGATGGGCGGTATCAAGGGCGACGAACTCGTCGCGGCCGCCGAAGCCGCCCTGAAGTAAGCATGTCTGCCCCACCCCCCGCCCTCGACCGGAGCTTCGGCCGCGAGCAGGTGGCGACCGACGAGCGACGTTCGCGCATCCGGCGTGTCTTCGCGGCGGTCGCCCCGCGCTACGATCTCATGAACGACCTCATGAGCTTCGGTATCCACCGCCTCTGGAAACGCACGCTGCGCCGTCGCTGCGCCGCCATCTCCGGCCTGGTCGTCGACCTGGCCGGCGGCACCGGTGACGTGGCGCACCTGTTGTTGCGCGACGACCGCATCGTCGTCGTCTGCGACCCGGGCATCGAGATGATGCGCGCCGGACGCGGAAAAGTCGGCGCCGGCGGGACGGCACAGCCGCATGGCTGGATCGCCGGGGAAGCGGAAACGCTGCCCTTCGCCGACGCCAGCATCGACCTGCTGACCATTTCCTTCGGCATCCGCAACGTCACGCAGCTTGCCGATGCGCTGGCCGAGATCCAGCGCGTGCTCAAGCCCGGCGGTCACTTCGTCTGCCTCGAGTTCTCGCGCCCGCAGTGGTGGCTCGCCCCGTTCTACGATCTCTACTCCTGGCTGGTCATCCCGCGCCTGGGCGCGGCCGTGGCCCGCCAGCCGATCGCCTACCAGTACCTCGTCGAATCAATTCGCCGCTTTCCCGACCAGCGCGAATTCGCCAACCTCGTCTCCGCCTCGGGGTTCGAGGACGTGCGCTGGGAAAATCTGTCGTTCGGCATCGCCTGTCTGCATTTCGGCACCAAGCCCGCACCGGGAACCTGATCCGATGAAGCCGGGATTCGGTCGTATCGCATGGGCGGCCATCCGTCCCAAGACCCTGCCGCTCGGCGCCACGCCCGTGCTGGTCGGCCTCGCGCTGGCCTGGGCGGAAGGCGCGGCCCCGCAGGTCCTCGCCGCCTTCGCGACGCTGGCCGCCGCGCTGCTGATCCAGATCGGCGCCACCCTGCACAACGACGCCGCCGATCACGAACGCGGCAACGACCGGTCCGACCGTGTCGGTCCGCTGCGCGTCACTGCAGCCGGCTGGGCCACGGCCGCACAAGTCAAAAGCGGTGCGCGCATCGCCTTTGCCGCCGCCTTCGGCC
>CAYNCH010000136.1:0-5372 GCA_964395815.1 uncultured Methyloversatilis sp. | reverse complement strand
AAGCTGGAGGCGGCCAGCGCCCATTTGCTGAAGATCATCAATGCCATTCTCGACCTGTCGAAGATCGAGGCCGGCAAGTACGAACTGGTCGAAACGCCTTTGCAGGTCGATCGCCTGCTGGCCAGTGTTGCCGCCATGATTCACGAGCGGGTGCAGGCCAAGGGTTTGCTGCTGCGAATCGAAAGTCCGTCGCTGCCCCCGCTGCTCGGTGACGCCACGCGCCTGCAGCAGGCGCTAGTCAACTATGCCGGCAATGCCGTGAAGTTCACCGACCAGGGCAGCGTCACGTTGCGTGTCGTCGTTGTGGACGAGGATAGCGACTTCCTGAAACTCCGGTTCGAGATCCAGGATACGGGGGTCGGCATTGATCCCGAGGTGGTTCCACGCCTGTTCAATGCGTTCGAGCAAGCCGACAATTCGACCACACGGCGCTATGGCGGTACCGGCCTCGGCCTGGCGATTACCCGCAAGCTGCTGCGTTTGATGGGCGGCGAAACGGGCGTGAGCAGCACCCCGGGCCTCGGCAGCACCTTCTGGCTCGAATTGAGCTTGCGCAAGGATGGAGAAGGGCCTTGTGGGGTCGTACCGCAAGAGGAAACCGTGGAAGCAATGGAGATCGCCTTGCGCGACCGCCATGCCGGCAAACGCGTGCTCCTCGTCGAAGATGAGCCCCTGAATCGGGAAATTGCCCGCATGCTGCTGGAGGATGCGGGATTCATCATCGACCTGGCCGAGGATGGCCTCCAGGCCATCGCCCATGCCCGTGATCACGGCTACGACCTGATCCTGATGGATGTACAGATGCCTAATCTGGACGGCCTGGAAGCGACCCGGCAGATTCGTGAGCTGCCCGGCCATGCCGCGACGCCGATCCTCGCCCTCACGGCCAATGCCTTCGAGGAAGATCGCGCCTTGTGCGCGGCGGCGGGGATGAACGACTTCCTCACCAAGCCGATCACCCCGCGCCTGCTCTATGCGGCCATCCTGCGCGCGCTATCGGGCGTTGCGGGGGGCGCGAGCGGCTGAGCGTTCGAAACGCTGCGGCGCGATTGCCGCGACGAGGTCGGCTTCGAGCGGCAAGGGGTCGCCGCTGATCTGGCTGGCGAGCAGTTCGGCGCAGATAGGCGCGAACACGAGGCCGCGTGCGCCGAAACCGTCGATGATCCAGAGACCTGCACTGGCCGAGAGCGGGCCGACGATGGGTAGCCGATCCGGCGACATCGGCCGGAACGAGACGCGGCCATCGAGTCGGGCGGGATCGAGGGTGCGGCCGAAACCCGGCAGTGCCATGTCGAGGCGGTGCAGATTCTCGATGTGGTCGGCAAGCCGCGGCGCCGGATCGAGGTCGCCGGCGGTCATGGTGGCGCCGGCGCAGCGGATGCCGTCGATGGCCGGTGTCACGTAACCGAGCCGCGTGGCGACGATGTCGAAGGCAGGGGTCAGGGGGGTGGGGACATGGCTGACCAGGCCGCGCCCGGCACGGATCGGCAGCCTGAATTCCGGCGCCAGCGTGGCGGCCCCGATACCGTTGGCGAGCACCACGTCGTCCGCACCCAGGTCATGCAGGCGGGCGAGACTGTCGATGTGTAGCCCGCAGCGAACCTCGCTGCCAGCGAGCAGCGCCTGCACGAGGCTGGGTGGATTCAGCCAGCCGCCCCGGGGAAACCACCAACCGCCCAATTCGACGGGCCACCGGGCAAGGGCGGTGGCTTCGTCGCGGTCGACGAAACGGCAGAAGTCCGGCGGCAAAGCCTGTTCTGCGACGATACGGCGTTGCGTTTCCTCATGCTGAGCATCGCGCGCGATGTGCAGCACACCGGTCCAGCCGAGGCGCACATTCAGGGTGGCGGGGAAGGGGGCGTACTGACGACGGCCATGCAAGAAACCGGCACGCAACAGGCGCGACAGTCGGCTGTCGTCCTGGGACGGCAGTGGGCGAAAAACGCCCGCAAGATTGCCGGAGGCCCCCTGTGCCGGAGCCGCGGCGGCATCGAGCACGATGACCTGATGGCCGCGCCGCTGCAGGGCGTGCGCGATCGATGCACCGGCGATGCCGGCACCGATGACGGCGATTTTCTTGCGTGCGGACGCCGTCCTGCCGGCGCCGACTTTTCGGCCCGTCAGCATGTAGCGCTTGGTGCCGAAGCCGGGATGTTTTTCGAGCCGGAACCCGGTGCGCGACAGGCGGAACATCATGTCGTCGAGGACCGACCAGGAGGCGAGCGTCGCACCTGGTGCGGCCATCCGGTACAGCTCCGCGAAAACGGTGTCCGACCACATTTCGGGATTCTTCGCCGGGGCGAAACCGTCGAGGTAGAGAGCGTCCGCCGCCAGGGAGAGCTGCGGCAACAGGGTCTCCGCGTCGCCGAATGCGAGCGTCAACGTGACGGTGCCGAAATCGAGGCGATGCAGTCCGGGCAGCGGCAGAGGCCAGCGTGCCTGCAATTCCGTGGCGAGCGCAGCGAGTTCCGGCCAGCGGGCATGGAGCGTCTGCAGGATGTCCGGGCGGAACGGGTGTTTCTCGATGGCGACGTAATGCAGGTGACGGCCGGGTTGCCGGCGCCAGGCGTGCAGGGTACAGAGGAAGTTGAGGCCGAGACCGAAGCCGGTTTCGAGGATGACGAAATCGCGGCCCTGCCAGCGCGCCGGAAGATCGTTGCCGGCCAGGAAAACGTGGCGTGCCTGCTCCGGTCCTCCGCTGGCGGAAAAGTAGCTGTCCTCGTAGGCGGGGGAGTAGGGAATGCCGTTCCCGTCGAACGTCAGTTCGGCGGGAACGATGTGCCGATACGTCATTTCGCCATGAGAGCGCCGTCTCGCCAGCGCCGATTTTTATTCCGGACGCATCTGCGGGAACAGGATCACGTCGCGGATCGAAGGCGCGTTGGTCAGCAGCATCACGAGGCGATCGATACCGATGCCGCAGCCGCCGGTCGGCGGCAGGCCGTATTCGAGCGCGCGGATGTAGTCGGCGTCGTAGAACATCGCCTCCTCGTCGCCGGCATCCTTGGCTTTCGCCTGCTCCTGGAAGCGTGTGGCCTGATCCTCGGGGTCGTTCAACTCGGAGAAGCCGTTGGCGATTTCGCGGCCGACGATGAACAGTTCGAAGCGCTCGGTGACGTCGGGATTCTTGTCCGAGCGGCGCGCCAGCGGCGAAACCTCGGTCGGGTAGTCGATGATGTAGGTCGGTTCCCACAGCTCGGCCTCGGTGGTTTCCTCGAACAGCTGCATCTGCAGCGTGCCGAGCCCGGCCAGCGGCTTGACCTCGACCTTCAGGTCACCGAGCTTCTGGCGTACCCAGCCGGCATCGTTCAGCATGGTCAGGCTGTAGCCGGGGTGGTGGTAGTGGATCGCCTCGGCGATGGTCATGCGGCGGAAGGGCTTGGAGAGGTCGAGGGTACGGCCCTGGTAGTCGAAGGTCTCGGTGCCGAGCGCTTCGCGCGCGGCCTGGCGGATCAGGCCCTCGGTGAAGTCCATCAGGCTCTGGTAGTCCGCGTAGGCCTCGTAGAACTCCATCATGGTGAATTCGGGATTGTGGCGCGGCGAGAGGCCTTCGTTGCGGAAGTTGCGGTTGACCTCGAAGACCTTCTCGAAGCCGCCGACGACGAGGCGCTTGAGATAGAGCTCGGGCGCGATGCGCAGGAACAGCTCCATGTCGAGCGCGTTGTGGTGCGTGGTGAACGGCTTGGCGGCCGCGCCGCCGGGGATCGGATGCATCATCGGCGTCTCGACCTCGAGGAAGCCGTGGTGCGTCATGTAGTTGCGGATCGACTGGATCATGCGGCTGCGCGCCACGAAGGTGAAGCGCGTTTCCTCGTTGGTGGCGAGGTCTAGGTAACGCTGGCGGTACTTCTGCTCGATGTCGGTGAGGCCGTGGAACTTCTCGGGCAGCGGGCGCAGGCACTTCGACAGCAGGCGAATAGAGCTGCAAGCAACAGTGAGTTCGCCGGTCTTGGTCTTGAACAGCGTGCCGACCGCGCCGACGATGTCGCCGAGGTCCCACTTCTTGAAGTCCTCGTAGGCCGCTTCACCGATCGCGTCCTTCTGGACGTAGAGCTGGATGCGGCCCGACAGGTCCTGAATGGTCAGGAAGCTGGCCTTGCCCATCACGCGCTTGAGCATGACGCGGCCGGCGACCGTCACGGCGATCGGCGTGGCTTCGAGTTCCTCCTTGGTCTTCTCGCCGTACAGTTCGTCCAGGCGGGCGGCGAGGTTCTCGCGGCGGAAGTCGTTGGGATAGGCCTTGCCGGATTCGCGCCAGGCCGCGAGCTTGGCACGGCGCTCGGCGATGATGTGGTTTTCGTCAACGACAGGTGTCTGGGTGGGTTCGGTCATGATGGACTTTCAGTAGAAGCGATGTACGGTGAAGCCGAGCGCGGCGGCGGCGTCGGCTTGGGTCTTGTCTGCGGTGGCGAAGGCGCTTGCCCGGATTTCCTGTGCGATGGCCAGGTGTATGGCATCCAGACTGTGCAAAGGAGTGGTCGATAAGTTTTCGATGAGGCCGTATGCAGCGGAATAGTGGGTGTCGCTCACAGCATGCAAAACCAGCGCACCATCCCGGATGTCATTGAGCAATTCTCCGGCTGCCTTGCTTTCAATCGCCTTGTCGATTTGCCGATTGCGCCTGCGCCTTGCCAATGAACAACGTGCTTCGAGAATGCCCAGCCGGCTGGTGGATAGCGGACCCTGGCTCATGAACAATGCGTCGAAATCGTCGCTGGCATGTTCATGCAGGTAGCGTTTGAGCAATGCGCTGGTGTCGGCGTAGATCATCAGAAACGGTCTTCGCGGTCTTCAGCGATCAGCACCTCGCTCGGCACCGCCTGCAACGGCTGGCTGGCGCGGAACGCCGCCAGCGAGCGGAATCTCGGCTTGGCCGGTGCAATCGGCAGAATGCGCGCCACCGGTTCGCCGCGACGGGTGACGATCACTTCGTCGCCGTCGGCGAACAACTGATCGGGGTGGGAAAGCCCTTCGCGGGCTTCGCGGATGGTGATGGTGCGCATGGCGGCTCTCTTTGTGTCACAAGCGCTTGAATTGTGTCACAACGGTTGCCGTCCTGCCAGCGCCGACTTTAGACACCCTGTTTCAGGCTGGCTTCGATGAACGCATCGAGGTCGCCGTCGAGCACCTTCTGCGTGTTGGAGATTTCGACGTTGGTGCGCAGGTCCTTGATGCGGGAGTTGTCGAGGACGTAGCTGCGGATCTGGTGGCCCCAGCCGACGTCGGTCTTCGTCGCCTCCAGCTTGTCGGCTTCGGCCTGGCGCTTGCGCAGCTCAAGTTCGTAGAGGCGCGACTTCAGCATCGCCATCGCTTCGGCGCGGTTCTTGTGCTGCGAGCGGTCGTTCTGGCACTGCACGACGATGCCGGTCGGG
>CAYNCH010000135.1:0-5390 GCA_964395815.1 uncultured Methyloversatilis sp. | reverse complement strand
AATCACTGACAAGATCATGGTTACCCCGACCGGCAAGTTCAACGTCTACAACACCCAACACGACATCTACTGATCGTCGCCAAGTGTTGATGTAAAAACACAAGGGGCCGCCGCGAGGTGGCCCCTTGTTGCGTACACGACGTACACTTTGGGTTGGGCTGATTCGTTAGTTGAGCGCGATCAATGAAATAACCCTGGTCGTCTCCATAGAATTAAAGTTGTCTCACACTTCTTTCAGGAGTTCGAATATGCATAAGCAATTGATCACAGCATCCGCACTTTCCCTTGCCATGTCCTTCGCTGCAGGTGCTGCCCTGGCAGCAGCTCCTGATTGGGGCAAAGTGCCGGCTAAGACGCTGCATGTGTTTTACCCCGGTGCTTCCTCCATCGAATGGATCATGAACGGTATCGAGCACAGTGGTGCCAAAGGTCTTCGCAAAGGCGAGACCTGTACGGCCTGCCACGAGGAGGAGATCGCCACCTTTGGTCAAAAAATGGTCAGCGGGGAAAAGATCGATCCCAAGCCAATCAAGGGCAAGTCGGCAGGTTTCCCGGTCAAGGTCCAGGCCGCACATGATGGTGCCAATCTTTATTTGCGCTTCAGCTGGAAGGCGCCTGCCGGCGGTGCTCCCAAGATGGATGCCGATAATGCCGTGAAGGTGGCCTTCATGCTGGCGAATGATGGAATCATCGCCAAGGACGCGAAGGGCAAGGAGGTCGATATGTCGAAGGCTGGTGGTTGCTGGGCGACCTGTCACCAGGATGCCCGCACGATGCCGGATGCCAAGGACGACAAGAAGACCAAGTATGTCAGCGATGCCGGCAAGTTCTACGACCTGCTGCAGTGGACGAGCAAAGACAACAAGGGTCACGATGGCTATGTTGCTGACAAGCGTGTAATGGAGGGTGGCACCGCTTTGGTCGAGGCAAAGGGTGAGAACAAGGGCGGCGAATACACGGTGACCTTCACTCGCAAGCTGTCTGGTGGCGACAAGGATGTTGCCCTGGCGGCCGGCAAGGTCGTCAACTTCGGTTTCGCGATCCATGACGATCATGCCAGCGGCCGTTTCCACCATGTTTCGCTGGGCTATACGCTCGGTATTGATGCCAAGGCCGATGTGACCGCAGGCAAGATGTAAGACTTGCGAAGTTGCTTAAATGGCAAAACGGCTCCGGTTTTCCGGAGCCGTTTCCTTTTGCGATCGTGTCGCGAAACTTTATTGACAATTATCAATGCGGCTTGGGCCGGATCCAGAGAACCTATCGTCCATGAAACACGCGACTGTATTGATCGGATTGATGGCTGTCTGGGGTGTGGCGGCAGCGACAGAACCGCCTCCTGAGCGTCAGCGCGAGCTGATACATCTGGTGCGCCAGGACTGCGGTTCATGTCACGGCATGCAACTGACAGGTGGTCTTGGACACCCGCTGACACCCGAAACTCTCAGGGATCGCCCGTTTGACGGTTTGGTGGCGACGGTCTACTACGGCAGGCCGGGTACGGCTATGCCCCCATGGAAAAGCATCATCACCGAGAAGGAGGCCGAATGGATAGTGCGGCAACTGGTAGCCGGTTTTCCGGAGGACACGCGATGAGTCGTGTCCTGATTGTGCTGGCGGCGGTTTTCCTGTCAGCGTGCACTCAAGTGCCTGTACGCGGTACGGGAAATTTGGGGATTGTCATCGAGCGTGCCGATGGACGCGTGACGGTCGTTGATACGACCGCGAAGAGCGTACTCGGTCGAATTGAAGGACTGGGCGATCTATCACACGCTTCGGCGGTATTCGCCCGCGATGGACGTTATGCTTATGTGTTCGGGCGCGATGGAGGATTGACGAAGGTCGATATCCTGCTCCAGCGTATCGAAAAACGAGTAATGCAGGCCGGCAACAGCATCGGTGGTGCGATCTCGCAGGATGGCCGCCTCGTAGTCGCACAGAATTACACACCAGGCGGCATCAAGGTGTTCGATGCTGAAACTCTGGAGCAATTATCCGAAGTTTCGACGCAATCGAAAGTGGTGGGCTTGGTCGATCTGTCCGGACAGCGCTTTGCCTATGCCCTGTTCGACAAGGGAGAAATCTGGATCACCGACCTGTCGGACCCGCGCCAGCCGAAAACGGAGAAGTTCCCGGCCGGTCAGCAGCCTTATGACGGACTGGTAACACCCGATGGTCGCCACTACATGGCTGGCCTGTTCGGTGAGGATGGTATCGCGCTACTTGATACGTGGAAGCCCGAAGAAGGTGCGCGCAAGATTCTGGAAAACTATGGCCGCGGGCAGGAAAAACTGCCTGTGTTCAAGATGCCGCATTTGCGCGGATGGGCGGTCGCGGGTAATCAAGCCTACTTGCCGGCGATCGGACGCCATGAAGTATTGGTGGTCGACAAGGGGACGTGGCAGGAAACCCGCCGTATCAAGGTCAAGGGGCAGCCGGTATTCGTCATGGCCCGTCCCGATGGCCGTCAAGTGTGGGTCAACTTCGCATTTCCTGACAATGGTTGGGTACAGGTGATCGATACCCTGAAAGGCGAAGTGGTTCAGACCCTGCAGCCCGGCAAGGCCATTCTGCACATGGAATTTACTCCGCGCGGGGAGGCTGTCTGGTTGTCGGCACGCGATGATCACATGGTGTCGATTTACGATACGCAGACCTTCGCCCGGCTGGCGACGTTGCCGGCACAAAGCCCATCGGGTATTTTCTTCACCAGCCGTGCAGCCAGGACGGGATTCTGATGAACGCGCCCATGCCTGCAGCCGTGATGCCGAATCCTTCTCTGGAGTTCAGGTTGTTGAATGAATTCCAGCGCAATTTTCCGCTGTCGTCGGCACCGTTTGCCAAGATGGCTGCGTGCATTGGCAGCGATGAAACAACTGTGATCACCGCATTGCAGCACTTGCAAAATCAGGGGGCGATCAGTCGTGTGGGGGCGGTGTTTGCACCTCGTGCAGTCGGAGCCAGTACCCTTGCCGCTCTCGCCGTTCCGGAAGAGCGTCTGGAAGAGGTGGCCGCTCAGGTCAGTGCGTGCAGTGGCGTGAATCACAACTATGAGCGCGAGCACCCGTATAACCTCTGGTTTGTTGCGACGGCTGCGGATGAGGGGGCGCTTGCTGCGCTTCTTGCCGATATTGAGCTGAAAACCGGTCTGCCGCCGATCGCGCTACCCCTGCTGGAAGAGTTTCATATCGATCTCGGTTTCGATCTCGTCCACGGCGGCAAGGTTCAGCAGAATTCACGACGCTGCGAACAACGCCCGACATCGGTTGCCGACCGCAGCCTGATTGCAGCACTGCAGCCCGGACTGCCGTTGGTTCCGCATCCCTATGCGGAACTGGCAACTCGTGCGGGCATGCAGGAGTCGGTGGTGGTAAGACGGCTGGCCGAATGGCTGGACGAAGGTTGCATCAAGCGTTTCGGTGTCGTCGTACGCCATCATGAGTTGGGCTATCGTGCGAATGCAATGGTGGTTTTCGATATCCCCGACGAGGTTGTCAGCGAAGTTGGTCATCGCCTGGCAGGTGAAACTGGCGTGACACTCTGTTATCGCCGGAAGCGCCACTTGCCGCATTGGCATCACAATCTTTTCTGCATGGTGCATGGTCGTTCACGCGAAGAGGTTGAGCCGATCATCGAGCACTTGCGTCATATCGCCGGCTATCCATGCCAGGCACTGTTCAGCCTGCGCCGTTTCAAACAGTGCGGTGCCAAGTACTTTGACGTCGTCTGAGCCAGCAGAAACCGGAGTCACGCTCGACGTGACTGATCGGGCACTGGTCAATGCTTTGCAAGGGGGCTTTCCGCTGTCTGACGAGCCCTATCGAGCGATTGGTGAATCTTTAGGCATAAGCGAAGCAGAGGTGCTGTCCCGTCTGCAGAGCCTGCTTGAGCGCAAGGTACTCACGCGTTTCGGGCCGATGTACCAGATTGAAAGGATGGGCGGCACTTTCGTGCTGGCCGCACTCAAGGTACCGGAAGAGGACTACGAAAACATCACGGCGCGGGTCAATGCCCTGCCTGAAGTGGCCCACAACTACCGGCGCGAGCATACGCTGAACATGTGGTTCGTCCTGGCGACCGAAAAGCCGGAGGGGATCGCGTCAGCGGTCGAAAGAATTGAGGCTGCGACAGGTTTGCAGGTGTTTGCTTTTCCCAAAGAGCGTGAGTATTTCGTCGAGATGAAACTGCATGCCTGAGACGCTTGACGATTGCGATCGTCGCCTGATCGTGGCCACACAAGCCGGCCTGCCGCTGGTGCCGCGACCCTATCATGTACTCGCCGAACAACTGCAGATCACGCCAAAAGAAGTCCAGGCAAGGCTCGCGGCGATGCTGGCCTCAGGCGTGATCCGACGCATCGGCGCGGTCCCGAACCACTATGCGATCGGCTACCGGCACAATGGCATGACGGTGTGGGACGTCGCTGAAGAGTGGATTGATGCGCTGGGCGAAAAGGTGGGCGCACTATCCTTCGTGACCCATTGCTACCGCCGCCCGCGCCGCTTGCCGGACTGGCCCTATAACCTCTTCGCCATGGTGCATGGACGAAATCGCGAGGAGGCCGAGGCGCATGCAGCACAAATCGCTTTGCTGCTTGGCGATGCCTGCCGCTCTTACGACATCCTTTACAGCAGCCGCATCCTCAAGAAGACCGGTCTGCGCATTGCGGGCTGATGGATCTCAGTCGCGCGCCTGGATGGTCGTCAGGTAGGCGAGTATGTCCTGCAGGTCCTGTTCGCTGAGACGATCGAGAATGCCTCCCGGCTTGTCTTCGTCGTGTGGGCGCTCCTTGGCGCGATAGGCGACCATCTGTTTCATCAGGTAATTGGTGTATTGCCCGACGATCATCGGAAAGTCGCTGCGTCCCATGCCATCCTTGGCGTGGCAGTTGCGGCAGTGCTCCTGATACTGTTTTTCACCGTTCGCGATATCACCTTCCACGCGGGCAATGATCATCACCTTGTCCATCGCCTGAAGCCGTGTCAGGGCGTCGTCGGTGTCCTTGAATTCGGGCGGCTTGGTCGGCAACTTGAGCGAGGCGAGGTAGGCGGAAACATCGACGATGTCTTCATCCTTGAGTTCGCGCGGCTCGGTGTAGGGAAACATCGGAATATTGATGCGGATGCGGTCGCGGAATGAACGCAGTTGCTGCTCAAGGTAGGAGGCGCGCTGGCCGCCAATACGTGGATACTCGCCTTTCTTGCCGCCTTGGCCGAATTCACCGTGGCAGCCGGCGCAGGTCTGGTTGATGTCCTTGCCGTTCTCGAGGTTTTGGGCATGAAGCGGCGCCGCCAGCAGGCAGAGAATAGTCGTCAGGGTAATACCAGCAGTTGCGAATGGGCAGTTTTGCATAAGTCAAACGTTCCGTCTGAAAAATGCGACAGATTGTC
>CAYNCH010000134.1:0-5408 GCA_964395815.1 uncultured Methyloversatilis sp. | reverse complement strand
CTATACCAAGCGCGACAGAACGCGGCTGAAGCTCACGCTGCGCGGGAGGCGTCTCGGCCTGTCGCTGGCCGAGATCCGCGAACTGATCGACATGTACGACACCGCGCCCGAATCCTCCCAGCTGGCGCGACTGCTCGAAGTACTCGCGCGCCAGCGCGCCAAGCTGGAGCAGCAGCGCGAAGACATTGATGCCGTGCTGGCGGAACTGGATGCGATCGAGGAGCAGTGCCGGGCCTTGCTCGACCAGCCGCAGGCCCGCCCGAAGGCACACCACAACGCTAGTTGACGTTAACGTAAACGTAAACATAAAATCGGCCGAACCATATCTCAAGGGGGGAAGGCATGAGTTACGGCATTCCGCGCGAGGAGGCACGTTTCGAACCGCGCGATCCGCACTGGAGCGACAAGGTCAGTGCAAGCTTTGCAAAGCAGGGCATCATGGGCCTGCTCGGCGCGACGCTGGCGGATGTCTGGCCCGGCGGCTGCGAGATTCACCTGCCCTATCGGCCCGAGCTGTCGCAGCAGCACGGTTTCTTTCACGCCGGCGTGACCTCGACCATTGTGGATAGCGCCGCCGGCTACGCGGGTTTTTCGCTGATGGGCCCGAACACCTCCGTACTCTCGGTCGAGTTCAAGATCAACCTGCTGGCCCCCGCCGACGGCGAACTGCTGATCGCCACGGGCGAGGTGGTGAAGCCCGGCCGCAATCTCGTCATCACCCGCGGCGATGCATGGGTGGTGAAGGGGGACAAAGTGACGCACTGCGCGATGATGCAGCAGACCCTGATGACCATGCACGACAAAGCGGAGAAATAAGGGCCCACCCTCCCCCAGCCCTCCTTCGCAGGAGGGGAGACCTGATGCTCGTTACACTCGAATAAGGAAGAGAACATGATCGGATTGAATTTTCAGCTCGGTGAAGACATCGAGATGCTGCGCGACACGGTGAAGGCCTTCGCCGACAAGGAGATCGCGCCACGTGCGGCCGAAATCGACCGCGTCAACGAGTTTCCCGCCGATCTCTGGAAGAAGCTCGGTGATCTTGGCCTGCACGGCATGACCGTGCCGGAGGAGGATGGCGGCACGGGCATGGGCTACCTCGCCCACATCGTCGCGCTGGAGGAGATCTCGCGCGCTTCCGCCTCGGTGGGCCTCTCCTACGGGGCCCATTCCAACCTCTGCGTGAACCAGATCCGCCGCAACGGCAACGCCGCTCAGAAGGCCAAGTACCTGCCCGGCCTGATCTCCGGCGAGCAGGTCGGCGCGCTGGCGATGTCCGAGCCGAACGCCGGTTCCGACGTCGTCTCGATGAAGCTTAAGGCCGAGAAAAAGGGCGACCGCTACGTGCTCAACGGCAGCAAGATGTGGATCACCAACGGTGGCGACGCCGACACACTGGTGGTCTATGCCAAGACCGACATCAACGCCGGACCGAAAGGCATCACCGCCTTCATCGTCGAGAAGGGCTTCAAGGGTTTCTCGCACGGCACCCACCTCGACAAGCTCGGCATGCGCGGCTCGAACACCTATCCGCTGTTCTTCGACGATTGCGAGATTCCCGAGGAGAACGTACTCGGCGGCGTCGGCAACGGCGTCAAGGTGCTGATGTCCGGCCTCGACTATGAAAGGGCGGTTTTGTGCGGCGGCCCGCTGGGCATCATGGCCGCCTGCATGGACGTGGTAATTCCCTACCTGCACGAGCGCAAGCAGTTCGATACGCCGATCGGCGAGTTCCAGCTGATGCAGGGCAAGGTGGCCGACATGTACACGACTTGGCAGGCCACGCGCGCCTATGTCTATGCGCTGGGCAAGGCCTGCGATGCAGGTGACCATGCGCGTACGCTGCGCAAGGACGCCGCCGGCGCGATTCTCTATTCGGCCGAGAAGGCCACCTGGATGGCCGGCGAGGCGATCCAGACCCTCGGCGGCAACGGCTACATCAACGAGTATTCGACCGGCCGCCTGTGGCGCGACGCCAAGCTCTACGAGATCGGCGCGGGAACCAGCGAGATCCGCCGCATGCTGATCGGCCGCGAACTTTTTTCGGAGACCAAGTAAATGTCTGAACCCATCGTCATCGTCGCCGCCGTTCGCACCCCGATGGGCGGATTTCAGGGCGATTTCGCCAGCCTGACCGCCGCCAACCTCGGCGCCGTCGCCATCAAGGCCGCCGTCGAGCGCTCCGGGCTGCAATCTGGCGACGTGCAGGAGGTCGTGTTCGGCAATGTGTTGCAGGCCGGCCAGGGCCAGGCGCCGGCGCGTCAGGCCGCCTTGCAGGCCGGTCTGCCGCTCTCCGCCGGTTGCACGACCGTGCACAAGGTCTGCGGCTCGGCGATGAAGGCGACCATGATCGCCTGCGACGCCTTGAAGGCGGGCAGCCAGGACGTGATCGTCGCCGGTGGCATGGAGTCGATGACCAACGCACCCTACCTGTTGCCCAAGGCGCGCGGCGGCTATCGCCTCGGTCACGGCCAGATGATCGACCACATGTTCTTCGACGGCCTCGAAGACCACTACGCCAAGGAAACGAAAGGTCGCCTGATGGGCACCTTCGCCGAGGACTGCGTGGCGCACTACGGCTTCACGCGCGAGGACCAGGACGCCTTCGCCATCGCTTCCACCCAGCGCGCGCAGGCCGCCGGCACCGATGGCAGCTTCGACTGGGAGATCGCGCCGGTGACCATTTCCGGGAAGAAAGGCGATGTCGTCATCAAGCTCGACGAACAGCCCGGTAAGGCACAGCTCGACAAGATTCCTTCTCTCAAGCCTGCCTTCAAGAAGGACGGCACGGTGACGCCGGCCAATTCCTCCTCGATCTCCGACGGCGCCGCTGCGCTGGTGCTGATGCGCGAGTCCGATGCCGCCAGGCGCGGCTTGAAGCCTATCGCCCGCATCGTCGGCTACACGACCCATGCGCAGGAGCCGGCCTGGTTCACCACCGCGCCGGTCTTCGCGATGAAGAAGCTCTTCGAACAGACCGGCTGGACCGCCGACAGCGTGGACCTCTACGAGATCAACGAGGCCTTCGCCGTCGTCACCATGGCGGCGATGAAGGAGCTGAACCTGCCGCACGACAAGGTGAATGTGCATGGCGGCGCCTGCGCGCTGGGCCACCCGATCGGCGCCTCGGGCGCGCGCATCGTCGTCACCCTGCTCGGCGCGTTGCGAAAGAACGGTGGCAAGCGCGGCGTCGCCAGCCTCTGCATCGGCGGCGGCGAAGCGACGGCCATGGCCTTGGAGATGCTCTGATGCTGCTCAACGACGATCAGAAGATGATTCGCGACACGCTGCGCGATTTCGCGCGCGAACGTCTCGCACCCAATGCGGCCGAATGGGCACGCACTGCCACCTTCCCGGCCGACGTGCTGCAGGAACTGGCCGGCCTCGGTGTCTGGGGCATGGTGGTGCCGGAAGAGTGGGGCGGCCCCGGCCTCGATTACGTTTCGCTCGCCATCGCCATCGAGGAGATCGCCGCCGGCGACGGCGCGACCTCGACGATCATGTCGGTGCAGAACTCGCTGGTCTGCGGCATCCTCGCCAAGTACGGCAACGATGCGCAAAAGGAGCGCTGGCTGCGCGGCGCGGCGACCGGCGAATTGCTCGGCTGCTTCTGCCTCACCGAGCCGCACGTCGGTTCCGACGCCGCGGCGATCAAGACCCGTGCGCAACGTGTAACAACTGCGGACGGCGACCATTGGGTGTTGAACGGCGTCAAGCAGTTCATCACCTCGGGCAAGCACGCGAAGATCGCTATCGTCTTCGCCGTCACCGATCCGGCCGCCGGTCGCAAAGGCATCTCCTGCTTCTGCGTGCCGACCGACACGCAGGGTTACGTCGTCGCGCGCATCGAGGACAAGCTCGGCCAGTCGGCCTCCGACACGGCGCAGATCGTCTTCGAAGACTGCCGCATCCCCGCCGACTGCCTGCTCGGCACCGAAGGCGATGGCTACCGGATCGCGCTTTCCAATCTGGAGGCCGGCCGCATCGGCATCGCTGCGCAGGCAGTGGGCATGGCACGTGCCGCGCTGGAAGCGGCTGTCGCCTACGCCAGGGAGCGCGAGGCCTTCGGCAAGCCCATCGCCGAGCATCAAGCGGTCGCCTTTCGGTTGGCCGACATGGCGACGCAGATCGAAGTCGCCCGCCAGATGGTCTGGCACGCGGCCAGCCTGCGCTCCGCCAGCGAGCCCTGTCTCAAGGAGGCGAGCATGGCCAAGCTGTTTGCTTCGGAGATGGCCGAAAAAGCATGTTCGGACGCGATCCAGATCCACGGCGGCTACGGCTACGTCGCCGACTTCCCGGTCGAGCGCATCTACCGCGACGTGCGCGTGTGCCAGATTTACGAGGGCGCCTCGGATATCCAGCGGCTGGTGATCGCCCGTGCAGTGATGGGTGCATCATAAAGCGCATCGATTGATGCTATATTTGATGCGCTTCATCATTTCCGGGAGTCTGTCATGAGAACCACTGTTACCTTGGATGACGAGCTGCTGGCCAGCGTCGAGGAGCTCAGCGGTATCCGCGATCGTTCGCAACTACTGCGCGAAGCGCTGCTGGCGCTGCGCCACCGCATTGCCTCGGAACGCCTGTCGCTGCTCGGTGGCAGCGAACCGGCACTGACGGCCGCCCCACGCCGACGCGTGACACTGGTCGCTGAACCCGATGCGGCGCCCTATGACGCCGTTAGCGCCGGCCAGGCGAAGAAGGTTTGAGCTCATGAAAATCCTCGCCGACACTTCGGTCTGGGTCGATCATCTGCGGCACGGTGACGCGGCGCTGCGCCATTACCTGATGCAAGGCGACATCGTCATCCATGAACATGTCGTCGGCGAGCTCTGTCTCGGCGGCCTGAGCCGGGAAAAGCGCGCATTGCTGGCCTGGCTGCAGCGCTGCACCGTCGCCAGCCACGACGAGGTGATGCATTTGATCGAGACACGCAAGCTTGCCGGCCGGGGCTTGGGCTATGTCGATACCCACCTGCTCGCGGCCGCACTGATCGGCCGCCTGCAGCTATGGACGCTGGATCGAGCCTTGCAGCAGGCCGCGCAGGACTGCGGCTGTGCGCTGGCCGTGCATTGAGGCAATCGGAAAGGGAGCTTCGGATGTCCGTCATCAAATCAAAACTCAATCCGCGCAGCGAGGAATTCAAGGCCAATGCCGCCGCCATGGAAGCGCTGGTCGCCGACCTGAACGAAAAGTCGGCGCTGGCGGGACGGGGGGGATCGGAAGAGGCACGCGCCAAGCACCTCGCGCGCGGCAAGCTGCTGCCGCGCGACCGCATCGACGGCCTGCTCGATCCGGGAACCGGCTTCCTCGAACTCTCGCAACTCGCTGCCTGGGAGATGTACGACAACAGCGTGCCGGCCGCCGGAGTCGTCACCGGCATCGGCCGCGTCTCGGGCGTCGAGTGC
>CAYNCH010000133.1:0-5443 GCA_964395815.1 uncultured Methyloversatilis sp. | reverse complement strand
CGGCGGGGCGATGGCCTTGAGGACCGCCGGCAGGGCCTCGGTGCGTGCGAACAGTCGGGATAGCGTGGCGCCGTCGAAGCCGTGGCGCGCTTCCATGTCGGCGATGAAGCCGCGCACGTCGTCGCGTTCGGCATAGGTCGTGGCGTGAACAGGAAGCACCGGCATCAGCAGGCCGAGCAGCAGGACGCGGGAAATACGGATCATGGCTGGAAGGCCGCCACGCGGCGGCGCAATTCGTCGAAGGCGGAAGGCTCAAGGCTACCGTAGCGGAGTCCGGCGTAAAGCGTCGCGATGCGGCGGATTTCGGCCGCTTTCGCGGGTTGCGCCCGGGCGATGCGCTCGGCGTAGTCTGCCGGACCTTCCCAGGCCTGGCGTGCCAGACCGTGGCGCGCGAGCTGCCGCGACAGGCGCAGCCATTGCCGCTGCACCCGGTCGGGATGCGGACGGCGCCAGAGCATCCAGCCGGTCAATGCGAGCAGCACGCCGCCGCACAGCACTGCGAGCGTCGCCGTCATCGTGCGCCAGTCGGGGCTCTTCATGCCGAGCCGTTCGAGCAGGTCGCGCTGGCGCTGCGGATCGTAGCCGAGCACCCACTGGTTCCAGGCGTTATTGATCGCCCACCAGCGGAAGCGCAGGTCGCGCAGGAAGTGGTAGCCGCGGGCGAGGAAGGGCAGCGGGTCGCCGGCCGGCACGGCGGCCGCGAGGTTCTCCTCGATGCGGGCGGGGGCCGAGGTGGCCGTCGGGTCCACGCGGACCCAGCCGCGTCCGGCCAGCCAGACTTCCGCCCAGGCGTGCGCGTCGGATTGGCGAATGACCCAGGTGTCGTCGACGGGATTGCGCTCGCCGCCCTGGTAACCGGTGACGACCCGTGCCGGCACGCCGGCGGCGCGCATCAGTACGACGAAGGCCGCGGCGAAGTGCTCGCAGAAACCCCGCTGGTGGTCGAAGAGGAACTCGTCGGCGACGTGCGCGCCCATCAGCGGCGGCCGCAGGGTATAGAGCAGCCGGCGTTCACGCATGAAATCGATGGCGCGCTGGAGGCGGGCGGCATCGTCGCCGCCGTCCGCTGTCCAGTCGGCGCCGACTTTTTGCGTGCGCGGATTGATGTCGGCGGGCAATTGCAAAGCCGCCTCCAGAATCTCGGGCGTGGCGTCGTCATGCACCACGGCGCTTTGCGAGCGCAGCGTGTAGCGTAGTCGTTCGCGTACCGGCTTGCGTGCGTGAAGCTGGAAGTCGGTGGCACGGAAGGCGTCGGGCGGCAGGGTCAGTGGCAGTTCGAGCGCGAACAGCCAGGGTCGGTTGTGCGGCTCCAGCGTCACGGTATAGGCGTAGGCCGGACTGTCGGCAACCGGCTGGTAGGGCAGCGCGCGCGCGACCGCCTTTTCGCCAGGCCGCCAGGTGCGCTCCTGCAGATGAGTTAGCACCGGGCCGCGCCAATACAGGTCGCGCTTGGGCGGCACCGGGCCGTCGAACTTGACGCGGAACGCGATGGCGTCGGACTGAATGAGGTTGTTGATGGTGCCCGGCGACATGCTGTCGGACAGGCCCGTCAGCCCGCTGTAGGCGTCGGCGGGCAGGCCCCACAGCGGGCCGGATACGCGCGGGAACAGGACGAAGAGAATCAGCATGAAGGGCAGCCCCTGCGCTAGCAGCACGCCGGACCGGCGTAGCAGGAACCACGGGGCGGGGCGCGGGTCGGTCAGGCTGGCGAGCGTCGCCGTGGCGACGAGGACCGTACCGAGCATGGTGGCCGCAACGGGGATCGACTGGTCCTCGAAGAACTGCGTTAGTGTGAGGAAGTAGGCGAGCAGCACGATCGCGAGCCCGTCGCGCGGCGCGCGCGCTTCCAGTTGCTTGAGGGCGAGGAAGATCATCAGCAGCGCGACGCCCGCGCGCTGGCCGAACAGGGTGCGGTATTCGAGGAATACGCCGGCCGTGCCGGCAAGCGTGACGAAGAGCAGCACCCAGCGCGTCGGCAAGGGCTGTCGCCACCACGCCAGTGCAGCGCGCCAGGCGAAGGCGGCACCGACGGCGAGCGACAGCCAGAGCGGCACCTGTGGCGTCAGCGGCAGAAAGGCGGCGAGGCCCGTGGCGAGCAGCCACCAGGTCTGCACCGGCGTCAGCGGTAATGGCTGCGGGGAGCGATCAGTCTTCATGCAGGGCGAGTGCCTTGAGGCAGGCATGGACATGGTCGGGGCCGTGCCCCTGCGCGAGGGTCGTGTCGGGCAGACGCAGTCCCCAGGCCAGCCCGGCGTCCTCGGCATCGAGCACCCAGCGTGTCAGGATCGAGAGACGGGTCTCGCTGTCCATGCCGGGCGGCAGCGCGTCCCAGTCGAACCAGAGTGCCTGCGCGGCCGTACCGGCGAACTGCTTGGTTTGCAGCGGTGCGTCCGGCCCCTGGCGGGCGGCCGTCTTCCAGGCGACGTGATGGGGCGGGTCGCTCGGCTGGTGGCGGCGCAGGCCGGCGAAATCCTCGTCGCCGGTGTCGCTCGACAGGCGTCCGCCCTGCAGACCGGCAAAAGTCGGCAGTGGCGGGACGGCACTGGCCGGCTGCGGATAGACGAGGCAGGCGAGGCCGGGCGCGGCATAGCTCCAGGCCCGCACGAGGCCGAGCGGCCAGACGGTTTCCAGGGTGGCGCGCGGCATGGCGAGCCAGCCGCGTCGTGCCGTCGGCATCGGCAGCAGCACGCGCACGCTGTCACCGGGCGGGACATCGGTGCTGACACCGGGTTGTTCCGGCAGCGTGAGTCGCACGAGGCGTCGTTCGCGCGCATCCGGATTGGCAAGGTGGAGCGGGAAGTGTGCCGTCGCGCCGGCGAACACCGGTGCGGCCGCACCGATGCCGATCGACAGGCCGGCGAGGTTGCGGAAGGTATGCAGGATCGTCGCGACGCCCAGTCCGGCGAGCAGGAAGACCAGCAGGTAGCCGAGGCCGAGGTTGTAGTTGATGGCACCAATCAGCATGACCACGAGCGAGACGGCATAGAGCAGGCCGGCGCGCGTCGGCAGCACGTATACGCGGCGCTGCGTCAGAGCGATCGGCACGGGTTCGGGCGGCACCACGCGCAGCGCCCAGGCGACGAAGCGTTCGTGCAGCGCATTGCGCCAGCGGCGCCACATCGCACGCATCATCGTCTTCAGGGCAGGGGAACTGCCTCGATCAGCGCCCGGGCGACCTCACCGGATGTGCGGCGTTCGCCGCCGCCGAGGTCGCTGCGGCCCTGTAGCCGATGTGCGGCGATGGCTGGCAGGACGGCCTGGATGTCCTCCGGCAGCACGTGGTCGCGCCCAGCCAGCAGCGCCCAGGCGCGGGCGGCGGCGACAAGGCCAAGGCCGGCGCGTGGTGAAAGACCGATGGACCAGTCCGCTGCATTGCGTGTATGGGCGACGAGCGCCTGCACGTAATCCAGCAGCGGGTCGGCGACATGCACGGCCGCGGCCTGTGCCTGGGCGGCAAGCAGTTCCGCGGGCCCGAGCAACGGCGTTGCCTCGGCAAGCAGGACTCGGCGATCGCGGCCGGCGAGCAGGGCGCGCTCGGCGGCGCGGTCGGGATAGCCGAGTTCGATGCGCATCAGGAAGCGGTCGAGCTGCGATTCCGGCAGCGGAAAGGTGCCGATCTGGTGCGCCGGGTTCTGCGTGGCGATGACGAAGAACGGCTCCGGCAGCGGGCGCGTCTGGCCCTCGATCGTCACCTGTCGCTCCTCCATCGCCTCCAGCAGGGCGCTTTGCGCCTTGGGGGTGGCACGGTTGATCTCGTCGGCCAGCACGACCTGGCTGAACACGGGGCCGGGGTGGAAACGGAAACTGCCGCTGCCCTTGTCTAAGACCGAGATGCCGAGAATGTCGGCCGGCAGCATGTCGCTGGTGAACTGGATGCGCTGGAAGTCGAGGCCGAGCAGGCGTGCCAGCGTGTGGGCCAGCGTGGTCTTGCCGACGCCGGGCAGGTCCTCGATCAGCAGGTGGCCGCGGGCGAGCAGGCAGGCGAGCGCGAGGCGGATCGGGTACTCCTTGCCGAGGATGATGCCGGAGGCGGCGGCATGGACGGCGGACAAGGCGGTGCGGCTGGAAATCGCGGGGGGCGGGGGCATGAGAAAAATTCCCTCGAAACGGTCATAATGCGGCTTTTAGCCCATTGTAAGTGCAAGCGCGATTCATCGACGAGCCATGACGATAGCCTTCATCTCCCACCCCGATTGCCTGCTTCACAACATGGGGTCATATCACCCCGAAAGCCCCGAGCGCCTGGGCGCCATCCAGGACCGGCTGATCGCCGCGGGACTCGACATCTATCTCTCCTACCACGATGCGCCGCTGGCCGAGAATGTGCATCTGCGCCGCGCACATCCGCAGAGCTACATCGACATGATCACGGCGAGCGTGCCGGAGCAGGGGGTTCATCATCTCGATCCGGATACCGCCATGTGCCCGCATACGCTCAAGGCCGCCCTGCGCGCCGCGGGTGCCGGCGTGCTGGCGACCGACCTGGTGATGAAGAAGGAGGTGCCGGCCGCCTTCTGCGCGGTGCGTCCGCCCGGCCATCATGCCGAACATGCCCGCTCGATGGGGTTCTGTTTCTTCAACAACATCGCGATCGCCGCCCGCCATGCGCTCGATGCCTGGGGCCTGCAGCGCGTCGCCGTGATCGATTTCGACGTGCACCATGGCAACGGCACCGAGAACATCCTCGAACAGGACATGCGCACGCTGATGTGCAGCATCTTCCAGCATCCCTTTTATCCATATTGCGGTGACGACGAGCCGGCCTCGAACATGTGCAACGTGCCGATGCCGGCGCGTTCGCGTGGCGACGCTTTCCGCGAAGTGGTCAGCGAGATCTGGATGCCGCGTCTGCACGAGTTCAAGCCCGAGATGATCTTCATCTCGGCGGGTTTCGATGCCCACCTGGAAGACGACATGGGCAACCTCGGCCTCGTCGAGGCTGATTATGCCTGGGTGACCGAGCAGCTGCTGGCCGTCGCCAAGCAGCACTCCGGGGGCCGCATCGTCTCGATGCTGGAAGGCGGCTATGTCCTGTCGTCGCTGGCACGCAGCGTGGCCACCCACATCAAGGCGCTCGCCGAGCTGTAACTTTCCCTTACATCCGGGGCCGGCCGGACGGCTGGGCCCTTCCTTTAGAATTCCCCTTTCGCCAAAAAGAGCGCCCAGAATGAGTTTCCCGATGATCCAAGGTTCCCTTCCCGCCATCGTCACCCCCATGCTCGCGGACGGCGCGCTCGACCTGCCCGGCCTGCGCCGCCTGCTTGACTGGCATATCGCCGAAGGCTCGGACGGCATCGTCGTCGTCGGCACGACCGGCGAGTCGCCGACGGTCGACATGGACGAGCATTGCACGCTGATCCGCACCACCGTCGAGCACGTCGCCGGCCGCATCCCGGTGATCGCCGGGACCGGCGCCAATTCGACCAGCGAGGCGATCGAACTC
>CAYNCH010000132.1:0-5479 GCA_964395815.1 uncultured Methyloversatilis sp. | reverse complement strand
TATCAGAACATGCGCCAGCCCGGCGCCCAGTCGACGCAGCAGACCCAGGTGCCATCCGGACTGATGCTCGGTGTCGGCGTCCGTCCGATCGCGACCGAGCATATTCATACCCAGGGCAGCCTGCAGCGCACCGATAACGCGCTCGATATGGCGATCAACGGACAGGGCTTCTTCCAGATCCAGATGCCGGACGGCACGCTGGCCTACACCCGGGATGGCGCCTTCCAGCGCGACAGTACCGGCCAGATCGTTACCGCCAGCGGTTACCCGCTGTCGCCGGCGATTACGATTCCCCAGGATGCGCTGAGCATCACCATCAGTCGCGACGGTATCGTTTCGGTAGTGCAGGCGGGGCAGACGACGCCAACGCAGGTGGGCAACCTGCAACTGGCGACCTTCGTGAATGTCGGCGGGCTGCAGAGTGCAGGAGAAAATCTCTATGTGGAGACCGCGTCGAGTGGCGCACCGACACCGACGACGCCTGGAGCCAATGGCTCGGGATTGATCAATCAGGGCATGGTCGAGACCTCGAACGTGAACGTCGCCGAGGAACTGGTGACGATGATCCAGACCCAGCGCGCCTATGAAATGAACTCGCGCGCCGTGCAGACCTCGGACTCGATGCTCGGCCGCCTGACGCAACTGTGATGGAGCGTGCCATGAAAGCTTTCCGCCTGCTCCTGCCAATCGCCGCGGCGCTGCTCACCGGCTGCGTGGCGACGGTGCCGGCAACGGCAGTCCACCAGCCGATGACCGTGCGTCCCGAACCGTCGCGCGCACAGGTCGCCACCAACGGCAGCATCTACAACGCGGCGACCGCACGTCCGCTGTTCGAGGATCGACGTGCCCGCCTGATCGGCGATACGCTGACCATCAATATTGCCGAAAAGACTGCGGCGGCGAAAAAATCCGATACCAAGGCCGATCGCTCCCAAAGCGTCGAGGCGGCGATTCCGACGGTCTCCGGCCTGCCTTTCAAGAGCCTGCAGGGCACAACGCTGTCGGCTTCGAGTTCGAACGCCTTCGAGGGCTCGGGCGAGAATACGTCATCGAACAACTTTACCGGCACCCTCACGGTGACGGTAATCGAGGTCTATCCGAACGGCAACCTGCTGGTTTCCGGCGAGAAACAGATCGGCCTCAAGGAGGGCGAGGAGTTCATCCGCTTCTCGGGCGTGGTGAATCCGACCACGATCACGGCGAGCAATACCGTGCAATCCACGCAGGTCGCCGACGCGCGCATCGAATACAAGGCAAATGGCTTCATTGATTCGGCCCAGGTCATGGGCTGGCTTGGGCGATTCTTCCTGTCTTTCATGCCTTTCTAACCGGGGAGATCCGTCATGAGCACCGTGCATAAATTCCTGATTGGCCTGATGTGGGTGTTTGCGGCCCTGCTGGTCAGCGATGCCGCACGGGCCGAGCGCATCAAGGAGATTGCCTCGATTGCGGGTGTTCGCCACAACCAGCTGGTGGGCTACGGTATCGTCGTCGGCCTGGATGGCACCGGCGATCAGACGACCCAGACGCCTTTTACCGTACAGAGCATGATCAACATGCTGTCGCGTCTCGGTGTGTCGCTTCCTCCCGGGCAGGCGCTGCAACTGAAGAATGTGGCGGCGGTGATGGTCACGGCCGACCTGCCGCCCTTCGCGCGTACCGGCCAGCCGATTGACATCACCGTATCGTCGATCGGCAACGCCAAGTCGCTGCGCGGCGGTACGCTCGTGATGACGCCGCTGAAAGGGGCGGACGGCAATGTATATGCGATGGCCCAGGGCAATGTGGTCGTGGTTGGCGCAGGGGCCAGTGGTGCTGGCTCGAAAACCACTATCAATCACCTTTCGGTCGGACGTATCGCCAGTGGCGCGACGGTGGAACGCGAGGTGCCGGTCACTTTGACACAAGACGAACTGGCCAGCCTCGAACTGCATCGTACCGATTTCGGCACCGCCCAGCGCGTTGTCGATGCCATCAACCGGGCGATGGGACAAGGCACGGCCAGCGCGGTCGACGGGCGTCAGATCCAGGTTCGTTTGCCGCTCAGTCCGGACGAGCGCGTGGCGTTTCTGGGGGCGGTGGAAAACCTCGATGTGAAGCCGATGCAGATGCCGGCCAAAGTGATCGTGAATGCCCGGACCGGTTCAGTGGTCATGAACCAGGCCGTGACCATCGACCATTGCGCGGTCGCTCACGGCAACCTCTCCGTAACCATCGCGATGGACAACCAGATCAGCCAGCCCGGGGCGCTCGCGGGCGGTCAGACCGCTGCGGTGGCGAATGCGGGCGTCGATATCAAGCAGGAGGAGCGCCAGCTCATCAATCTCAAGGCGGGAGCCAATCTGGCGGACGTGGTCAAGGCGCTCAACGCGATCGGAGCCAACCCGCAGGACCTGATAGCCATCCTGCAGGCCATGAAGATGGCGGGTTCGCTGCGCGCCGAACTCGAGATCATCTGACGGCAGAATCCGGCACGAATTGCCGCTGAATTTCTGCCGTGTTCGCCTGATTGCCGTTTCCGGCCGCTGGCATTCTCCGCAATGATGACTTCTGCCACCCCCATTCCATCCGTATTCGACACCCAGTCGCTGAATACCCTGAAGCAGGGCCTGCGCAAGGACGATCCGCAGGCGCTCAAGGCGACGGCACGGCAGTTCGAGGCCGTCATGCTGCAGATGATGATCAAGTCGATGCGTTCCGCTACCCCCCAAAACGGCATGCTCGACAGCGATCAGTCCCGTTTCTATCAGGAACTGCTCGATGCCCAGTTGGCGCAGGTGATGGTCGCCAAGGGGGGCACGGGACTGGCCGACGTGATCGCGCGCCAGTTGTCGCAAACCCCGGCCGTGGCTGAGGGCCCGACGGAGGGTTATCCCCTCGAGGCCCCCCGGCTGCCCTTGCAGCTTGAGCGCTACCAGCGCCCTCTTCCGCTGGCACCCGACAATACCGTACCGCCGGCCGGACTGCCGCTCGAAGGCAGCCCGGTGCGCAGTTCATCTTCCGCCGCCGTACAAACGCTCGAACAGGGCTCGTCTGCCGCGGCGGATTTCGCCAGCGGCATTTGGCCCGATGCCGTGGCGGCCAGCCGAAGCACCGGCATACCCCCGGACTATCTGGTGGCGCATGCCGCCCTCGAAAGCGGCTGGGGGCGCCATGTGCCACGCCTGCCGGATGGACGCTCCAGCCATAATCTGTTCGGCATCAAGGCCGGAAAAGGCTGGGAGGGTCCTGTCGTCGAGGCGCGTACGACGGAGTACGAGAACGGACAGCCGGTCGCGCGCACCGAGCGGTTTCGTGCCTATGACTCATACGCCGATGCGTTTCGCGACTATGCGCAGCTGCTGACGCAGTCGCCGCGTTATTCGTCGGTACTCGCCAGCCGCGATCCGTCCGGATTTGCCCAGGGCCTGCAACGGGCCGGCTACGCGACCGATCCTGCCTACGCCGCGAAGCTGGAGCAAATCATCAGCGGCCCGACCCTGCGCAAGGCGCTGCTCGGCTGATTCCGCACGCCGTCCTGCCAGCGCCGACTTTTTGTTGGCACGCTGGTTGCTTTTGTCTGTCTGAGCATTCAATCCCCGGCAGTCTCTGCCGTTAAGCCTTACATTCGATTGGGGTCAGCATGGCAAGCGGATTTTTCAATGTCGGTGTTTCCGGCCTGAACACGGCCCAGATGGGTCTGCTGACGACCGGGCACAACATCGCCAACGCCTCGACAGAGGGTTACAACCGCCAATACATCGTCCAGCGCAACAGCACGCCGGTATTCACCGGATCCGGGTTCCTGGGCACGGGCGCGAATGTCGAAACAGTGCGCCGTGTCTATAGCGAGTTTCTCGCCAACCAGGTGCGCACCGCTGAAACCAACGTGGCCGAACTCGAGATGTACAGCAACCAGATTGCACAAATCGACAATCTGCTGGCCGACCCGAGTTCCGGCGTCACGCCGACCCTGCAGGATTTCTTCTCCGCAGTTTCCGATCTGGCATCGACCCCCAGTTCCATTCCGGCCCGCCAGGCCGTGCTGTCGGCCAGCGAAGCGCTGGCGGCCCGTTTCCAGGCGGTCGATCAGCAGCTCACGGCGATGCGCGAGGGGACGAATACGCAGATCATGACCCAGGTCACGACGATCAACTCGATGGTCAAGCAGGTGGCCGAAATCAACCAGCGCATCATCGTTGCCCAGGCCGCCGGACCCGGACAGCCGGCGAACGACCTTTATGATCAGCGTGACCAGCTGGTCAGCGCACTCAACAAGGAAATTCGCATCACGGTCCAGCAGGAAACCGACGGAAGCTACAGCCTGTTCTTCGGTACCGGGCAGCCACTGATCGTTGGAGTGCAGTCCTATGAGCTGAAAGCGCAGGCCTCCCCGGAGGACCTGACGCAGATCGAAGTAGGCTTGCAGACGCCGGGGGGGCAATCGATCTCGCTGCCGGAGTCCCTGGTATCCGGAGGCAAGCTCGGAGGGCTGTTGCAATTCCGTTCCCAGACACTTGATCAGGCCCAGAACAGCCTTGGCCGCATTGCCATGGCCGTGGCCATGAGCGTGAACGACCAGCACCGCCTGGGGCAGGATCTGCAAGGCCTGCCGGGAAGGGATTTCTTTCGGGAGTTGCAGCCGAGCGTACTGGGTGCGCCGACCAATACGGGTTCGGCAATCGTGAGTGCCAGCCTGATCGAGAGCGACTATCGTCTTGAGTTCAACGGCAGCGAGTATCAGCTGACGCGCCTGAACGACGATGTTGTGCGCAGTTTCCAGTCGATGCCGATTACCGTCGATGGGATTGCCATCAATCTGGCGGGTGGCAATTTTGCGGGTACGCCGCAAAACCCGGATGTGTTCATGATCCGCCCCTCCGCAGTGCCGCAAGAGCGGGTGACCCCGCTCTCGAGCAACCCGGGTTCGGCCATCGTGGAAAGCAGTGGCTCGAATTTGCAAACCTTGTCGCCAAGTGATTTCCGACTGGCGTTGGTTGGGAAAAACCAATTGACATTGACGCGGATCTCCGATGGCCAGGTCTGGACCGGGATCGGGAGTACCCAGCAGGATGCGCTCGCCAATCTCATGAAACAGGCGGTACCGCAGGGTTTCGATATTGCCTTCAGCGGGGATATGTCGATCGGCGACAGCTTCCTGATTCGGCCGACGCGTTATGCGGCACGCGACCTGGCCGTGGCGATCAGTGATCCGCGCGAAATCGCCGCCGGTATGGCCATGCGTACTCGGGTTGCCGCCGAGAATGGCGGCACGGGGGCGATCAGCGGCGGCGAGGTGATCGATACCGACGTGCCGTTGGCGGCTCCCTTCACCCTGCGTTACGAAGCGTCCAGCCAAAGCCTGGTGGGCTTCCCGGCCGGCAGCCGGGTGATGTTTGGCACGCAAGCCTTCGATATCGGCGATGGGTTGACCCGTGTGCCGTTTTCTTCGGACACGAGCTACAGCATTGCCGGCAAGGCATTCAAGATCAGCGGCACA
>CAYNCH010000131.1:0-5510 GCA_964395815.1 uncultured Methyloversatilis sp. | reverse complement strand
GTCCGCCGGTGAGGTGGCTGAGCGCCTCGAGCTTCTGGGCCTGCACCAGCTGCTGCTCGGCCAGCAGGCTGTCCGAGATGTCGCGCAGGATGACCAGGTAGCGCGGCCGGCGGTCGATTTCCGTGCGGATCACGCGCAACTCGGCCATGAAATTGTCGCCGTCGCGCCGGCGGGCGGCCAGCCGTGTCCATGACGGCATGTCGCGTCGTTCTACCTGCTCTGCCAGGCTGAAGGGCTGGCTGCCCTTTGGCAGGATCGTCGCCACCAGATTCCGGCCGCGGACATCGGCCGCAGCCCAGCCGAAGATCTCCGTCGCCTCGGTATTCCAGTCCTGGATGGCGCCGGTTTCATCGGTAATCGCCACGGCTTCCGGCAAGGCGGCCATCAGGGTGCGGTAGAGCTCGGCCGCCTCGAGTGCCGTCGGGTCGCCTGCGTCAGGGCGTTGTTTGCCGGTATTTTTCGGGCTCACCACGATTTAATAATCAATTTTGAAATATATGATAATAATTGCTAAGATACGCTTCGAGTGATGCCACAGGTTCAGGTGCAATGATAAAAGATCCTCTTGCGATCTACATGGTGAAGGGATATGGAACCACAAAACCTTAGCTCGAAAGCGCGTAAAGCACAGGTGCAGCATACCTTTTGCACCACGCGCGAAGCTGCGCAAATTCTTGGTGTGTCACTGCGCACAGCCCAGTTGTGGAGTGAAAGCGGCCTGCTCGAAGCCTGGAAAACCAGTGGCGGCCATCGGCGCATCTCGCGACAATCGGTCGAGCGTCTGCTCGCCAAGCCGGAATCGGGCAGGCACGCGGCGGCTGCCCCTGAAAAACAGCCCTCGGCACGCAGCAACGGCCCCCTGTCGATCCTCGTCGTCGAGGATGAAGAAGACTTGCGCCGCGTGTATGAGATCGTCCTGTCGCGCTGGCCGATGCAACCGCAGGTGGTGTCGGTCGCCGACGGCTATGCGGCGCTGGTGCGCATCGGCATCGACCGGCCCGACATGGTGATCACCGACCTGCACATGCCCGGGATGAACGGTTTCGAAATGATCCGCACGCTGCGCGCCCAGCCCGAGCTGGCCGACCTGGAAATCGTCGTGGTCACCGGCCTGGATGCCAACGACATCGACGATCGCGGCGGTGGGCCGGCGGATGTTCCCGTCCTGCCGAAACCGATTCCTTTCGAACAGCTGCGCGACATCGCCGAACGTTTGGCGGCGCGGCGCGCGGCGGCACCAAAAGCGAGGTAACACGGAATGCCCAAGATCTTGCTCGTCGACGATCACGCCGACATTCGCCGCCTACTGCGCATCACGCTCGGCAAGAACTACGAAGTACAGGAAGCCGACAACGGCGAGGCCGGCCTGGCCCTGGCCCGCGAACTGCACCCCGACGTCGTGGTGCTCGATGTCATGATGCCGGGCGTCCTGAACGGGCTTCAGGTGCTCGATGCGATCAAGGAAGACCCGAACCTGATCCATACCCGCGTCATCATGGTGACGGCGCGCGGGCAGGTGCAGGACTACGAGGACGGCATGGCACGGGGCGCTGATGCCTACTTCATCAAGCCGTTCAGCCCGCTGCAGGTGGTAGCCTGCATCAAGGACCTGCTGAAGAAGTAAATTGCCGCGATCCGGCCCGGCCCTGGCCGTTGCAGCACACGCCTGACCGCACGCAAGAAAACGAAGATTCGCGCATGAACGTCGCCGACCTGCCAGCCGTACCCCGTTTCGTCGCCCGGCGGCGCTGGTGGCTGTTGCCGCTGCTGGTCTGGGGCCTGGTCGTCGCCTACAGCCTGCACGACCACCTCGACGATATCCGCCAGCAATCCATTGCCGTCGCCACCGAGGGCGCCCGCAACATGTTCCGGATGATCGTGCTGACACGTGCGTGGAATGCCGAGCACGGCGGCCTGTATGTCCCGGTGGGCGACAAGATCCAGCCAAACCCCTATCTCGAACATCCGCGCCGCGATCTCGTCACCGCCGACGGCCAGGCCCTGACCATGGTCAATCCGGCCTTCATGACCCGCCTGATCAGCGAACTCGCCCGGCGCCAGAGCGGAACCGTCTTCCATATCACCAGCCTGAAGCCGATCCGGCCCAGCAATGCGCCGGACGAATGGGAAACCCGTGCGCTGCAGGGCTTCGAGTCAGGCGGCAGGGAAACGGTCGACATCGTCACCACCGAGGAGCGGCGCGAATTGCGCTACATGGCGCCGCTGCTGGTGGAGAAGCCCTGCATGGCCTGCCACGAGAAGCAGGGCTACCGGATTGGCGATGTCCGTGGTGGCATCAGCGTCAACCTGCCGTTCGAGCCGGTCGAGGCGGCGATGCTGCCGGCCCGGCGCCAGGCGATGCTGAGCTATCTCGGCATGTTCCTGCTGGTCGCGCTGCTTGGCGGCGGCCTGCTGGAAATCCTGCGCCGTCGCTGGCTCAACCTCGGCGAGACGATCACCGATCTCGAAACCGCCCGCCGCGACCTGGTCGTGTCGAACCAGGCCCTGCAGGAGGCCCGCGATGCGGCCGATGCCGCCAATGTGGCGAAGAGCTCCTTCCTCGCCAACATGAGCCATGAGATTCGCACGCCGATGAATGCCATCATGGGCATGGCGCACCTGACGCTCAGGACCGAACTGACGCAGGGGCAGCGCAACTACCTGCAGAAGATCCAGGGGGCGAGTCAGCATCTGCTCGGCGTCATCAACGACATACTCGACTTCTCGAAGATCGAGGCCGGCAAGCTGGAGATCGAGCAGCGCGAATTCGATCTCGACGAACTGTTCGATACTGTCGCCAGCCAGCTCGGCGAACGCGTCGCCAGCAAGGAACTGGAACTGGTCATCGACATCGACCCCGAAGTGCCGCGCCTGCTGGTCGGCGACGCCTTGCGGCTCGGCCAGGTGCTGCTCAATCTCGGCGGCAATGCCGCCAAGTTCACCGAGCGCGGCGAGATCGACATTGTGGTGCGTTCCGCCGGCGCGTCCGATGGCGCCATCACGATCAGCTTCGCCGTCAGCGATACCGGCATCGGCCTGACCGAGGAGCAGCGTTCGCGGCTGTTCAGGAGCTTCGAGCAGGCCGACAACACGATCACGCGCAAATACGGCGGCACCGGACTGGGACTGGCCATTTCGCAGCGCATCGTCACGCTGATGGGCGGACAGATCGATGTCGTCAGCACGCCCGGGGTCGGCTCGACCTTCTCGTTCAGCGCCCGCTTCGGCATCGGCACCGGGCAGCGCCGCCGCGTGCCGACCCCCGATCTGCGCGGCCGGCGCCTGCTGGTCGTCGACGACAACGAAAATGCCCGCGAGGTGATGGGCACCCTGCTGCGCTCGATGAGCTTCATCGTCACCGAGACGGATTCGGGTGCGGCGGCGCTGGCCGCGCTGCAGCGCGGCACGGCGTCCGGCGAGCCCTACGAGATCGTCTTCCTCGACTGGCAGATGCCGGGCATGGACGGCATCACCGTTGCGCGCCATATCCGGACGCTGGCGCTGACCCCGGCGCCGATCATGATCATGGTCACCGCCTACGGCCGTGACGACCTGATCTCGCAGGCGCAGGACGCCGGTATCGCCGACATCTTTCCGAAACCGGTCACGGCCTCGACCCTGTTCGATTCCGTGATGAACGTGCTGGGCAAGCGTGACGGGCAGAGTCTGCCGTGCCTGGCGGAAGCGGGCCGGGCCGCGGCGGCGAACAGCCATCTGGCCGCCATCGCCGGGGCCCGGGTGCTGCTGGTGGAAGACAATGCCCTCAACCAGGAAGTGGCCACCGCGCTGCTCGAAGATGTCGGCCTCGTCGTCGATGTCGCCGAAAACGGCGCTGTCGCGCTCGACAAGCTGGTGGTCGGCGCCTACGACCTGGTGCTGATGGACATGCAGATGCCGGTGATGGACGGCGTCAATGCGACGCGTGCCATTCGCCGCCAGCCGCAGCACGATACCTTGCCGATCGTGGCGATGACCGCCAATGCCCTGAGCGGCGACCGCGAGATCTGCCTGCAGGCCGGCATGAACGACCATCTCGCCAAGCCGATCGACCCGGCGCGGCTGCTCGATACCCTGCTGCGCTGGATCAAGCCGGGCCGGCACGCAGTACCGGTCCGGACGGCGCAGGCCGAGGCGGTCGAGCCCGTGGAGGGCAACCGCGAGGCCCAGGACACGATCGCCGCCCTGCGGCGCGTCAATGGCCTCGATATCACCACCGGACTGCGGCTGGCGCGGGGACGTGAAAAGCTCTACATCTCGCTGCTGAAAAAGTATGCCGATGCCCAGCGCGATTTCGTCAAATATCTCGATGCCGCGCTGGCCGAGCGCGACTGGGAAACCGCGGTGCGCCTCGCCCACACGCTCAAGGGCGTTTCCGGCCAGATCGGCGCGCTCACCGTGCGGCCGATGGCCGAGCTGATCGAGCAGGCCCTGCAACAGCACGAGGGGCCTGCGGTGATCGATTCGCTCAAGGGCCAGATCGGCGAAGTCCTGGACGAACTGATTCCCGCCATCGAGGCGCAATTGCCGCAGGACGGGCCGATGTTGCCGGCGGCCGCGGCGGTTGCCGTGGATGAACAGCAGCTGCGGGCCGTCTGCCAGGAACTGCATGGCCTGCTCGGCAGCGCCGACTACAAGGCCAATATCCTGCTGGAGCGTCATGCCGCCCTGCTGCAGGCCGGGCTCGGGGCGGACTTCGAAAAACTCGCGGCGGCCGTGTCGGCGTTCGACTTCGATGTCGCTGCCGAGCGGCTGGACACGATGCTGCGCTGCCGCTGGCCGGCTTGACCCCGGCATTCCGGTTCAGGGTATCGGGTTCACGCCGGCTGGGCGACCAGCCGCTCCAGCGCAAGCGTCACTTCGCGCAGGCGCTGCTCCAGTTCTGCCTGGCTGGCGAGCAGGCCGGCGATCTCGCCCATCGCATCCTTGGCCAACTCCGTCAGCTGGGTTTCCTGCGCGGTCGTCAGGCCCATGCCGAGGAAGGCATAGATCAGCTTTTCGTCGAAGCTGCCCGCCACGTCGAGCACGGCACGGTGGTTCGAGGCGCGCAGCGCGGCTGTCTGCTTGAAGGTTTCGGTCAGGGCATTCACCGCGGCGACGATGCCGCGCGCCTGGGCGGCCCGGGCCGCCTCCAGTTCGAGCCCCTGCACCCGGGCGGCGGCGCCTTCGGCGATCAGGGCGAGGTGGTCGCGCAGGCGGTCCACCTTTTCCTTGTCGGCGAGCGGCAGGTCGAGCACCACCAGCGTGATGTGCGGATAGTTGAGTACCAGCCGGTTGCCGAGCTGCTGCAGGTGGCCGAGCTTGCGGGCATAGTCGAGAATCGATGCCTCCAGCTCGGTCTGGTCGCCCTGGCTGCTGGCGTAGGTGTCGCTGTCGCCGACGCGCAGACCGACCAGCACGGCCAGCCCGTAGGCGCGGTGGGCCTCGATGATGCGCTCGGCGAGGGCGGCGGCATCCTGGCAGGCAAACGAATCGCGCATGAACTGCAGTACCGCGCCCATCTCGCCCATCGA
>CAYNCH010000130.1:0-5522 GCA_964395815.1 uncultured Methyloversatilis sp. | reverse complement strand
CACGATCCCCGCAGTCAGGCGGACCAGCGGATTTCCCGTCCGCAACGCCGGTGCGCGCATGTTCGTCTGGCCGTAGCCGGGGGGCGTCAGTAGTTGCGTGCGCCGATCGGCTGGTTGAGCTTGGTCCGCATCTCGATCACTTCGATCAGCTTGGTCGGGCTGAAGGGCTTGACCATGTAGGCATCGGCGCCAGCTGCGTCGCCTGCGGTGAAGTCCGAGGCTTGGCCGCGGGCGGTGAGCATGACGATGAAAGCGTGCGCCAGTTCGGGGTCCGCCTTGATCGCCCGGCAGACGTCGAAGCCGTCGAGTTCGCCGGGCATCATGACATCGAGCAGGATCACGTCCGGTTTTTCCGCCCGGGCCAGCGCCAGCGCGGTCGCGCCATCGGCGGCATCGAGCAGCTGGTATTTGCCGTAGCCGAGGGCCAGGCGCAGCATCTTGCGCAGTTCATCCTGGTCATCGACGATCATCAGCTTTTGCGTGTTCAGGGCCATCAGGGTTCTCCTTTTCTTTCGATCAGCGCGATCCGGTCGGACCGGGGAGTCGTGACAGGGCCGCCTGCAGATGTTGCGCCAGCGCCAGCGGGCTGAAGGGCTTGATGAAATAGGCGTTGGCGCCATTGGCCAGGCCTTTCTGGCGATCGGCCTCCTGGCCGCGCGCGGTCACCATCACGACATGGGTCTCGGTCAACCCGGGTGTGGCGCGCAACTGGCGGCACAGCTGGTAGCCATCCAGCCCGCCGGGCATCATGACATCGAGAATCACTGCGTCGGGGCGCTCCCGCTCGAGAATTTCCCATGCTGTCGCCCCATCTCCGGCCTCGAATAGTTCGTATAGGCCGTTCAATGTCAGGCGCAGCATCTTGCGGATGCTGTCCTGGTCATCGACGATCAAGATCTTTTTCATGTGGCTTCCTTCATGCCCAGGAAGGCGCTTTCATTAATTGCGAGATATCATACCCCGGAAAATATCATATATGCAAAATAATGATACGCATGGGCGTGAAATGTCATTACCCCCCCGAGGAGGCGGCGTAGGAAGTGGTGGCGCAGGGCGATGTGGGCGGCGGGTGGGGGGAAAGGCAGGCGGGACGTTTCAGGCCGTCAGGTCCGGACCGAGCATGCGCTCGACGGCGGCGATGCGATCCTTGAGCTGCAGCTTGCGTTTCTTCATGCGGCGCAGCAGCAACTCGTCGGACGGCGGGTCTTCCTCCAGACGCGCGATGCTCGCGTCGAGATCATGATGCTCGACCTTGAGTTCGGTGAGCAGAGCCTGCAGGCGGGCGGTATCGTCGGGCAACATGGTGCCTGATCTTAGGCGACCGGGATGCGCTTGGCAATGCCGACGGTAGAATGCCGCGATGGCAGGCATTCAGGCATCACCATCCATTCAGGCGCATATCGGCCGTTTCGAGATCCGCGGCGAATTGGGGCGGGGTGCGCAAAGCGTTGTCTATCTGGCCTGGGATCCGCAACTGCAGCGCGAAGTCGCGATCAAGACCCTGCATTTCACCCATCCCGATCCCGCGCGCAATGCCCAGTTGCTCGACGAAGCGCGCACCGCCGGCCGCTTCCGCCACGCCAACGTCGTGCCGATCTTCGATGCCGGCGAGCAGGATGGCGACCCCTATCTGGTCTTCGAACGCGTCGAAGGCCGCAGCCTGTCGGACATCCTGCGCACCGACGGGCCACTGGCGGCGGCGAAGGCTGCCGCGCTGATGCGCCAGGTGGCCGACGTGCTGGCCCAGGCGCATGCCCAGGGGATCATCCATCGTGACCTCAAGCCCTCGAACATCCTCGTCGATGCGCGCGACGGTGCACCGCGGCTGACCGATTTCGGTATCGCCATCCGCATCGCCGATGCCGCCGACGGTGGCGCGGGCGCGGCCGGCAAGGTGGCCGAACTGACGGGTACGCCGGCCTACATGGCACCCGAGGTCATCACCCTGCAGCGCGTCAGCCCGCAATCGGACGTGTTCAGCGCTGGCCTGGTACTGCTCGAAACGCTGACCGGTCGCCGTGTTTTCGATGCCGGCTCGATCGAGGATCTGCTCTATCGCATCGCCACCGAGCCGGTCGCCCTGCCGCCGTCGCCGCCCGGACCGCCCATCGATCCGAAACTGGGCGGCATCATCCTGCGCGCCTGCGCACTCGATCCGGCGCAGCGCTACGCCAGTGCGGCAGAGCTGTGCGAGGCGCTGACGGCCTGGCTTGCCGAGGGCGATGCCGAGCATGCCGAAGGCCAGTCCGCCATCGCCCGCCAGGAAACGATCGAATTCCTGCTGCGGCGCATGCGTCACAAGTCCGATTTCCCGGCGCTGTCCGATTCGGTCTCGGCGATCAACAAGCTCACTGCGGCGGAAAGCGAGAGCGTCAGCACGCTGTCGAACACCATCCTCAAGGATTTCGCGCTGACCAACAAGATCCTGCGCCTGGTGAATTCGGCCTTCTATCGCCAGGCCGGCGGCGGCAACATCAGCACCGTGTCGCGCGCCGTGATCGTGCTCGGCTTCGACACCATCCGCAACATCGCCATCACCGTGCTGCTGTTCGAGCATCTGCAGGACAAGGCCAATGCGAAGGATCTGAAGGAGGCCTTCCTGCGCGCGAATCTCGCCGGCCTGCTGGCGCGCGAGAGCTGCCAGGGACCGCTGCTGCGCCGCCAGGGCGAGGAAGCCTTCATCTGCGCGCTGTTCCACGGTCTCGGCCAACTGCTCGCGCAGTACTACTTTCCGGAAGAGGTCGAGGAGATCGGCAAGCTCGTCGAGTTCAGGAAGCTTTCGCCGCAGGCGGCCTCCGCCCAGGTGCTGGGCATTTCCTTCGAGGAACTCGGCATCGGCATCGCGCGGAACTGGGGTTTTCCGGCGGGCATCGTCAACAGCATGCGGCGCCTGCCCGACGGCGAGGTGCGCAAGCCCAACACAACCGAAGAGGCCCTGCATGTCGTCTCGGGGTTCGCCAACGAGATGTGCGATCTGCTGGCGGCCACCCCGCCCGAACAGCGCGGCAAACTGACACACAAGATCGGCCAGCGTTTCGGCAGCAGCCTGCAGCTCGGCGACCGGCAGCTGCAGACGAACATGGAAAAGGCCGTCGCCGACCTTGCCGAGGTGGCGAACATCCTGCACGTCAATTTGCGCCAGAGCCCGTTCGCCCGCCTGGCGGCCGCCTATGTCAGCGGCAGTGCGGCGCCCGCGGCGACCGACGCCACCCTCGCGGTGCCGGGCACGGTGACCGACGCCGGGCTGGCGGCCACGGTGCTCGGCGATGCGCCGCTCGCGGGGGGCGAGTCCGAAGCGGGGGGCGCGGCCCAGGCCGACGAACATGCGGCCGGACTGCCCGACGCCGCGCAGAGCGTGCTGGCGGCGGGCATCCAGGACATCAGCAACTCGCTGGTCGATGAGGTCTCGCTCAACGACATCCTGCGCATCATTCTCGAAACCATGTATCGCGCGATGGGGTTCAAGCGCGTCCTGCTCGCCCTGCGCGACCCCAGAAACGGCCAGATGACCGGCCGCTTCGGCCTCGGTCCCGAGGTCGGCGAACTCGCACGGCAGTTCCGCTTCGCGCTCGGCGACCAGTTCCAGGATGTGTTCCAGCTCGCCACCGGGCGCGGCGTCGACATCATCATCAGCGACATCGACGATCCGAAGATCGCCGACAAGGTGCCGCCGTGGTACCGCGAGCGCATCCCGGCCAAGACCTTCGTGCTGTTTCCGCTCAACATCAAGGGCCGGCCGGTGGCGCTGATCTACTGCGATCGCGACCGCCCCGGCTCGATCGTCATCCCGGAGCGCGAGCTGACCCTGCTCAAGACCCTGCGCAACCAGGCGCTGCTGGCGATCAAGCAGGCGAGTTAGGCGGAGCCTAACAGGCTGTTGAAATTCGCCCCACATTCTGACACCCGACGACATTGACGAGCGGAGCAGATGCGAATCGATGCTGAATTCGTAAAGGTTCGAGGTGCCACGCAACGCACCGCATGGCATCGGCGGTCCTTTTCCAGTTCGCCGCGGCGCTCATTGCGGTGCTCCCTGGGGGACCGCAGACAGTATTCGGGCCATACGCACGATGTTGCTGGCGGTCATGGTCAGCTTGAAGTGCTGATCGACCCGCTGGAGTCCTCGATAGATCGTCTGCCGGATGCGACCCACGGTCTTGCCCCAGCCGAAGTGTTCCTCGATGCGCTTGCGGATCGTCTGGCTCAAGCGATAGCCGTCGTGCCGCGTCGTGCGCCCGTCGATGGCGTTGCCGCCCCGGCGGCCATCGTTCTGCGCAACATGCGGGGTGACGTTGCGGCGGCGGCAGGCGGCGATGAAGTCGGCGGTATCGTAGGCCTTGTCGGCGCCCACCGTCTTGGGGCGGCTGCCCGGCACGGTGTCGAGCATGGCCAGGGCTGCCATCCGCTCGCCTGTTCCGTCGGCGTGCGTGACGATGGCGCCGACCACCAGACCTGAGCGGTTCTCCATCAAGGCGTGGCCCTGGTAGCAAAGAATCGAGGCAGTGTTGTGGCTCTTCCGGTAAAGGCGAGAATCGGGATCGGTCGTGCTGGCATGAGTGTCGTTGCTGCGCGGTTTGCCCTTCCAGTCGGCCTGGGCGTTGCGGCCACCGCCCGACGACGCCTGATCATCCGAGCCGTCCTTCGGGCGAAAGCTCTTCTGGCTCGCCCAGGCCTGGATCAACGTGCCATCGACGGAGAAGTGTTCCTTGGACAGCAGGCCCTTCTTGTCGGCCAGGGCCATGACTTCGGCGAAGAACGATTCGACCACCTCGTGGGCCAGCAGGCGGTCGCGGTTCTTGGAGAACACCGAGTGATCCCAAACCTCGTCGTCAATGGCCAGGCCCACGAACCAGCGGAACAGCAGGTTGTAGCGCGTCTGCTCCATCAATTGCCGTTCCGAGCGAATCGAGTAGAAGACCTGCAACAACAAGGCCCGGACCAGCTTCTCGGGTGCGATGGACTCGCGCCCGGTGTCGGCGTAGATCGTATTGAACAGACCGTTCAGCCGGCCCAGTGCCTCATTCACCAGCACGCGCACGCTGCGCAAGGGATGGTCGGCCGGCACGAAGTCGTCGAGCTTCGCTACCGTGAAAAGACTCTCCTGTATCGCATCCGACCCGCGCATCCCTATCGCTCCTGCATCATGACCATGAACACGATATCCATAACGCCGACACCGTATCTCTCGCTTACACGGGATCGAATTTCAACAGCCTGCTAACGAGGCCCTACAGTATCTCGACGACCGACGCGATCTTGGCATTCACTCCGACGTAATAACAGATGCGCTTATTCCGCTGCTAGAAAAGGGCATCCTCACCGGCCGACACAAGTCGGTAAACCGAGGCAAGATCGTCACCAGTTTCGCCATCGGCACGCGTCGCCTCTACAGCCTGCTCGACCGAAACCCACTTTTTCACTTTCTGCCGGTCGAGGACATCTGCCACCCCCATACACTTGCTAACCAGCATAAGCTCGTTTCAGTCACCCAGGCTTTTGCGATCGATCTGACGGGCCAAGTC
>CAYNCH010000129.1:0-5536 GCA_964395815.1 uncultured Methyloversatilis sp. | reverse complement strand
CTTCCTCGAAGGAAACCCTGTGCTTTCTGACGTTGGTCGCAGCCTTGGTTGAGTCCCACTCGAACTTGATCATACGTACAGTGTATTTAAGCAATTGAGCATGTCAAGGCTGGCTGCATGCGCAAAAGTCTGCGGTGGCAGGACGGTGGTAATCGTGGTCTGTCCCCGTTTTGTGGTTTTGTGTCCCGTTTTGCGGTTTTGCGTTTTGGTTCGTTAAAAGGGGGCAGACCACGTTTTCTCGCTCTCCAATGTCCAAACCACATCGTTCAAAAGCAGCGGAGATAGGCTTTCGCTGGGGAGTGGTTTCTGCAGTGTCCGAAATTGTCCATCAGCCGGCATGCGGTAAATGAGAAGCTCGCCGCCCAACAGATTGAGCAGCCAGACTTCGGGGATGGCGTGACGGGCGTAAAGATCGAGTTTCACGTCCCGGTCATAGTGGATGAAGGAGAGAGCGACTTCGACAATCAGCAGGACATCGCTTGCGCCGGGCAGGTTGTCCATGTAATTGCCGGGTTTCAGCAGGGCAATATCGGGCTGGGGCACCGATAAATCGTCAAGCCGGAGGGGATTTTGGACGCTGACCAGATAGCGATCACGGGCTGCAAGGGTGAAAAGCTGGGCCAGACGACTGACGACAAAAGCATGTTTGCTGCCAATGGGCGCCATATCTACCATCTCCCCGTCAATAAGCTCCACTTGGCTGTTTTCGCCCAGAATGCCCGCCTCGACCATCTTGTAGAAGTCGGTAACGGTGATGCGGTGACGTACCTGCGCCATTAGCTCGCTCATGTTTCCCATGTCGGTCGCCTCATGTGTGACATCAAAAGTGGCTTTCCCATTTAAGCAAATCCCCTGCCGTCCTGCCAGCGCCGACTTTTGCTATGCCGACGTTTTGCGTGTCGGTGTCTTGCGGCGTGGTGCGGCGGACGGTTTTGAAGGGGCTTTTGCCGTTGTTTTAGCGGCCATTTTCGGCGCTGTCTTGGTCACCGCCTTTGCTACAGCCTTGGCGGGTTTCTTTGCAGTCGGCGCTTTGGGGGTCGCTTGGGTTGTTGTTTTCGTTCCCGTTTTTGCCTTTGCCGTGGCCGCGACCTTCTTCACCGTTTTTTCGGCAGCCGGCTTTTGGGCGGCGGGTTTCCGGGGCTTGGGCTTCTCTGCTGGCGCGGGCGCCGGCACCGGTATCGTGGTGGCCAGCTCGATGCCAAACACATCCGCCAGCAGATCGTCCGCCAGCAGCTTGTCGGCAGCGATGGCCGGCGTTGTCGTGTCGAGCTGTCCGGCGGCACCGATCAACTCGCTGGCATCGACGCCGCGCAGCTTGAACAGCAGTTCCGGCTGGCTGTCGAGGCGTGCGCCGATGCCGTAAAGCGCGGCGGCGATGTGTTTGCACATGCTCGCCCAGTCGGGGCAGCTACAGTCGATATGGATTTCCTTGGGCGCGGGGAACAGGCCGGTTTTCGGTTGGGTGACGCGTTCCATCACCGGTTTGGTGAGTTTGCCTTGCAGCAGTTCGACCAGCGAATGGATCGATCCGGCGCAGTCGGCAACAATTTTTTGCCATTGCACCGGGGCGACGGTGTCGATGGCGACGTCGATTTTGTACAGGCTGGAACCCATTACCTGCGCCGTGACCTTGCCGGGGGTGATCTGCAAATCGATCACCGAGCCGTTGCGCACGTAGGTGCGGCCGCGCGGCAGGCGGTTGGCATAGTCGCTGTAGCGTTCAAGGTTGTCGCACCAGGCCTTGCCCCAGAAAGTTTTCGCCAGCGCGCCGCGAAACGGGGTGATCGGCGCGTAGTCCTTGCCGGCTTTTTTCGCCTGGGCGATTTTCTTTTCCGCCTGTTCGCGGCGTTTGGCGACGGGGACGTAGGGTTTCCAGCCGTAATAGCTCATGCTCAATGTTCCTCAGCAGTGTGTATATCGAGCTTCACCAGATCGAGCAGCGCGCGGTCGTCGAGTTCGGTGAGGTTGATTTCCTGTTCAGGTTCGAGCACGTCGCGTACCAGTTGCTGCTTGTCGCGGATCATCGCGTCGATGCGTTCTTCGATGGTGCCGCGACAGACGAATTTATGCACCAGCACGTTGTTCTTCTGGCCGATGCGGAAGGCGCGGTCGGTGGCCTGATTTTCCACCGCCGGGTTCCACCAGCGGTCGAAATGGATGACATGCGCGGCGGCGGTGAGGTTGAGCCCGGCCCCGCCGGCTTTCAGCGAGAGGATGAAGAACGGCGTGTGCTCGTCTTCCTGAAAACGCTTGACCCGTTCGCGGCGCTGCTTCACCGGCGTGCCGCCGTGCAGGCTCAGGCCGTCGCGGCCGAAGATGCCGCCGAGGTAGGCGGCGAGCGGTTCGATGGTTTCGCGGAACTGGGTGAAGATCAGCACCTTTTCCTGTTTGGCAGCGATGACCTCGGTCAGCTCACGCAGGCGGGCGAACTTGCCGCTGTCGGCCGCGCTCCAGGCGCCGTCGCCGAGCCACTGCGAGGGGTGGTTGCAGATCTGCTTGAAGCGCATCAGGTAGGCCAGTACCAAGCCGCGCCGCTCGATGCCTTCCACCGTTTCAAGCTGCTTGGCGAGTTCCTTGACGGCACGCTGGTAGAGCGCCGCCTGGGCGGTACTCAGGCCGCACCAGGCCGTCAGCTCGGTCTTGTCGGGCAGATCGGCGATGACCGATTTGTCGGTTTTCATGCGCCGCAAAATGTAGGGCTGGACGAGCTTTTTCAGCGGGCCGAAATGGCCGGCTTCGGCGAGGCGCTTGCCGAAGCCGGCGAAGGTCTTTTCGCTGCCCAGCAGGCCTGGATGGGTGAAATCGAAGATCGACCACAGGTCGGACAAACGGTTTTCCACCGGCGTGCCGGTGAGTGCGATGCGCGCGTCGGCCTGGAGCTTCTTCACTTGTTTGGTCTGCTTCGCGCCGGGGTTCTTGATCGCCTGCGCTTCGTCCACCGCAACGATGCGCCAGGCCTGTTCGCACAGCACCGGCTGGCGCAGCAGCGTGCCGTAGGTGGTAATCACAAAGTCGGCGCTGGCGAGACGGCGGCTATCCAGCGTGCGCATCTCGTCGGCCGGCAAACTGGAGGGATGGGCGATCAACACGCGCAAATCCGGCGCAAAGCGTTCTGCCTCGCTGGCCCAGTTGGCCAGCAGCGATGCGGGCGCGACCAGCAGGCTGGGTTTGTGCGCCGCTGGTTGTTGCGCCGCTTCGCGTTGCAGCACCAGCAGCAATGACAGTAACTGGATGGTTTTGCCCAGCCCCATGTCATCGGCCAGGCAGGCACCCAGCCCGAGCTTGGTCAGCAGATACAGCCAGCGCACGCCCGCCTGCTGGTAGGGGCGTAAGCTGGCCTTGAGCGCCGCACCGGGATCGACCTGGGCAAGGCCTTCCGGCTGGCGCAGGCCCTGGAGAATTTCGGCCAGCCACGGGCCGGCGGCAATCTCCGTCCAGTCGCCACGCGCCGCCTCGGCGTCATCCGCCAGCCCGGCGCCAGCGGCCAGCCGCATCGCCTCGGCAAAGGGCAAGCCTTCCTCGCGCGCGCGGCGTTCGATGTCGGCAAAGCGTTCGAGCAATTTGGAGAGTTGCTTGCGATCCACTTCCACCCAGCGGCCGCGCAACAGTTGCAGGCCATCCGGGCCGGCGAGCAGGGCATCGATTTCCTCGCGGCTGAGCTTTTCGCCATCGAGCGTCAGCCCTGCCTCAAAATCGAGCAGAACATCGAGGCCGACCTGCGACGGTTGCTTGGTGCCGACGCTGGCGCTCACTTTCGGCCGCGCCGGCCGCCCGGCGGGCCAGTTGGGCGGCGTGCGCACCACCACGCCGGCGGCTTCGAGCTTGGGCACATCGAGCAAAAAACGCCACGCTGCTTGCGGCTGCCAGCGCAGCGGGTGGTAGATCTCGCCGGCTTCGACCATGGCATTGAGCCAGTCGCAACGTTCGGCGGCGCGTTGTACCGGTTGCAGCAGATTGAGCAACTGCGCCTTTTTCTTCGCCCCGGAAAACTCCGCCAGGGCTAGCGACAGCGGCTGGTGCTGCGCCTTGCCGTGGGCGGACAAGCCGGTGACGTAGGTGGCCAGAAAGGCAAACGGCGCGGCCGGGTCCTTGCGGTTTTCCGCCAGATTGAAATGCACGCGGCCGACCACATGCCAGATGCTGTGACGCGCGGCGAGGTAGCTTTCCAGCGTCTGCGCCTCCGCCAGCGCTGCACGCAGGGCGGCATCCATCTGCTGCCAGAGGGTGCCGAGCAGATCGACCGACAGGTATTCCGCGCCGGTAAAGGGCGGCGCATCGGCGATCAAGGTGGCCAGCGTCAGCGCGTCGGGCGCAGCAAGCGTGTCCGGCAGATCGTTGCCAGCGGTGCAGGCGGCCACCAGGTAGTGCGCGGCAAACCCGCGCCACCAGGCCCAGGCCGGTGGCAGTGCGCGGCCGGACAGGCTGGCAGCCAGATGCAGCAGCCCGGCGCCGGGGGAAAGCTCGAAAGCGGTGACGAGCGGCTCGGCAAGCTCTGCCGCAAGCGGCGGCGCAGCCGCTTCTGCTTCGGCCAGCAGGTGCTGGCGCGGGGTGAGGCGCGGGGCGAGGGAAAGGGTATCAGCCATGCGGCAGGGATTATCGATGATTCTGCCGACGGGTAGAATCCGGCGAATCAATCGTTACCAGGAACTGCGCACCATGAGTTTCACCCCTACTTCCCCACAACCCACGCCCGCCACGCGCGCCGGTCAGTGCGACGAACTCAAGGAAATCGAACCCAACCTGAACGGCGCCGGCCTGGCCGTTGGCATCGTCATGGCCCGCTTCAACAAGGATGTCGGCGAAGGCCTGCTGTCCGGCTGCTGCCATGAGCTGCAGCGGCTGGGCGTGACCGATGTCACGCTCACCACCGTTCCCGGCGCGCTGGAAATTCCGCTGACGCTGCAGACGATGGCGCAATCGGGCAAGTACGACGCGCTGGTGGCGCTGGGCTGCGTGATCCGCGGCGAGACTTACCATTTTGAAGTCGTGTCGAACGAGTCCGCGCGCGGCGTTACCGATGTCCAGCTCACTACCGGCATCCCCATCGCCAACGCCGTGCTGACGGTCGAGAACGATGACCAGGCCCAGGTGCGCATGATCCAGAAAGGCACCGAGGCCGCGCAGTGCGCCGTCGAGATGGCCAATTTGCTGAAGGCGGTGAAGTGAGCGCCGCCCCGCAACCCAAGAAACCCGCCTCGCCGCGCCACCGCGCGCGCGAATTCGTCGTGCAGGGGCTCTACCAGCATCTGGTCGGCGGGCAGGATGCCGCGGCGATCATCGTGCATGCCGAATCGGTCGCCGGTTTCGACAAGGCGCACCGCGAGCTCTACGACGCGCTGCTGGAAGGCGTGCTCGCTTCCCGTGCAGCGCTGGAAACGCTGCTGGCGCCGCATGTCGCCCGCCCCTGGGCCGAGGTCTCGCCGGTCGAGCGCGGCATCCTGCTGATGGCCGCCTGCGAATTGCGCGACCATCCCGAAACGCCGTATCGCGTCGTGCTCAATGAAGCGATCGAACTGGCCAAGTCCTATGGCGGCAC
>CAYNCH010000128.1:0-5549 GCA_964395815.1 uncultured Methyloversatilis sp. | reverse complement strand
GAGGACATGGTGGTGACGCTTTCCCACACCGGTTATATCAAGCGCCAGAGCCTCGACGATTACCGCACCCAGCGGCATGGCGGACGCGGCAAGAAGGCGGCCGACATCAAGGACGAGGATTTCGTCGATCGCCTGTTCATTGCCAATACGCACGACTACATCCTCTGCTTCTCGAACCGTGGCCGGGTTTACTGGCTCAAGGTGTACGAAGTGCCCGAAGGTTCGCGGACTTCCCGTGGCAAGCCGATCGTCAATCTCTTCCCGCTGGAGGAGAACGAGAAGATCACCGCCGTCCTGCCAACGCCGACTTTTGACGAGGCGCATTACATCTTCATGGCGACTGCCATGGGGACGGTCAAGAAGACACCGCTCACCGACTTCGCCAATCCGCGCAAGGCCGGCATCATCGCTGTGAACCTTGACGAGGGCGATTACCTGATCGGCGTGGCGATCACCGACGGCGCTTGCGACGTGATGCTGTTCTCCGATGCCGGCAAGGCCGTGCGCTTCGCCGAGGATGATGTGCGGCCGATGGGGCGCGCGGCGCGCGGCGTGCGCGGCATGATGCTGGAAGACGGTCAGGCTGTCATCTGCATGCTGGTGGCGCAGGACGAGAAACTCAATGTGCTGACCGCCACCGAGAATGGTTACGGCAAGCGCACGCCGATCGCCGAATACACCAGGCACGGACGCGGCACCAAGGGCATGATCGCCATCCAGACCTCGGAGCGCAACGGCCCGGTGGTCGGTGCCGTGCTGGTCGAGGAGGGCGATGAAGTGATGCTGATTTCCACCGGCGGCGTGCTGATTCGCAGCAAGGTCGATCAGGTGCGCGAAACCGGCCGTTCGGCGCAAGGCGTTCGGCTCATCAATCTGGATGACGGCACGAAGCTCGCCGGCATCGAAAAGGTCATCGAAACCGAAGACGAGGAGTGACGAAAATGGCACGTGTATTCAATTTCAGCGCCGGTCCCGCCGCGCTGCCAGAGGAAGTCCTGCAACAAGCCGCCGCCGAGATGGTGGATTGGCATGAAGCCGGTTGTTCCGTGATGGAGATGAGTCACCGCGGCAAGGAATTCATGGGCATCGCGGCGCAGGCCGAGGCGGACCTGCGCGAACTGATGGGGATTCCCGCTAATTACAAGGTGCTGTTCCTGCAGGGCGGCGCCACGCTGCAGTTCGAGATGATCCCGATCAACCTGCTGCGCGGCAAGGCCATGGCGGACTACGTGCACACCGGTGAGTGGGCGAAAAAGGCGATCAAGGCCGCCAAGACCTTCTGCAACGTCAATGTCGCCGCCAGCGCCGAGGACAAATCCTTCACCTACGCACCGGCCCTCGCCGACTGGAAGCTGACCAGGGACGCCGCCTACGTACATTACACCGCCAACGAGACCATCGGCGGCGTCGAGTTCAACTGGATTCCCGACACGGGTGATGTGCCGCTGGTCTGTGACATGTCCTCCAACATCCTGTCGCGGCCGATCGACGTCAGCAAGTACGGCCTGATCTACGCTGGCGCCCAGAAGAATATCGGCCCGGCCGGACTGACCATCGTCATCGTGCGCGACGACCTGGTTGGCAAGGCCGTGCCGACGCCGCCCGCGATGCTCGACTACAAGACCCACGTCGATGCCGAGTCGATGTACAACACGCCGCCGACCTACGCGATCTACATCGCCGGCCTCGTCTTCCAGTGGCTGAAGAAGAACGGCGGCGTTGCCGCCATGGAGCAGAAGAACATCGCGAAGGCCAACCTGCTATACGACTATCTCGACACCACCGACTTCTATCGCAACCCGGTGGCGAAGGCCGACCGCTCGCGCATGAACGTGCCCTTCACCCTCAAGGACGCCGCCCTCGACGACGAATTCCTCAAGGGCGCCAAGGCGCGCGGCATGGTACAGCTCAAGGGGCACCGCTCGGTTGGCGGCATGCGCGCCTCGATCTACAACGCAATGCCGATGGCCGGCGTGCAGGCGCTGGTCGAGTACATGAAGGAATTCGCCGCGCAGAAGGCTTGAGATCATGGCCGATCAATTCAGGGTTCTGATTCTCAACAACGTTTCGCAGACCGGCCTGAAGCGGCTTGGTGAGCGCTTCGAGTGCAGCAAGGAGGTCGCCCATCCCGATGCCATCCTGTTGCGCTCGGCCGACCTGCATGGCGTCGAGATCGCCAAGTCGGTACTGGCCATTGGCCGCGCCGGATCGGGCACCAATAATATTCCCGTGGCCGAAATGTCGAAACTGGGCGTGCCGGTATTCAATGCCCCGGGCGCTAATGCCAACGCGGTGAAGGAACTGGTACTGGCCGGCATGCTGTTGGCGGCACGCAATATTGGCGGTGCGATGAAGTTCGTCACGGCGCTCGACCCGAACGATCCGGAGATGGAAAAGAAGGTCGAGAACGGCAAGAAGACCTATGCCGGCTACGAACTGGCTGGCCACACGCTCGGCGTGATCGGCCTCGGCAAGATCGGCTGCTTGATCGCCGATGCGGCGATCAAGCTCGGCATGCACGTGATCGGCTACGATCCGGAGATCACCGTCGATGCGGCCTGGAGCCTGCCGTCGCAGGTGAAGAAGGCCAATAGCCTGTCCGAGGTGCTGAAGGGCAGCAACTTCCTCACCCTGCACGTGCCGCTGGTCGATGCGACCCGCAAGATGATCAACGCCGACAGCCTGACGCTGATGAAGCACGGATCGGTGCTGCTCAACTTCTCGCGCGAGGGCGTGGTCGACGAGGCCGCCGTGCTCGCGGCGCTGGAAGCGAAGCACCTTGGCACCTACGTCTGCGATTTTCCGAGCGCGCACGTCAACAACCACCCGCAGGTCATCGCATTGCCACACCTGGGCGCCTCGACACGCGAGGCGGAGGAGAACTGTGCCGTGATGGTCGCCGACCAGGTGCGCGATTATCTGCTCGACGGCAACATCGTGAACTCGGTCAACTTCCCGACGGTGACGATGCCGCGCGAGTCGGCCTATCGTATCGCCATCGCCAACGCCAACGTGCCCAACATGGTTGGCCAGATCTCGACGGCATTGGCCGACGCCAGGCTCAATATCCACAACATGGTGAACAAGTCGAAGAAGGACATCGCCTACACACTGGTAGATGTGGATAGCAAGCTGCCGAAGAAAGTGATCGACGCGATTGCGAAGATCGAGGGTGTGCTGGCCGTGCGCTATTTGCCCCGGGAAGATTGAATGTCCGCCGAGCAAAAGGAGCTTGCCGAACTGACCGGGCTGCGCGACGGCATCGACCGCATCGACAGCGAGGTGCTGCACCTGCTCTCTGAGCGTGCGAAGCTTGCGCAGCGCGTCGGGGAAATCAAGCATGGCAACATCTATCGCCCCGAACGCGAGGCCCAGGTATTGCGGCGGATTGTGGAAACCAATCCTGGTCCCTTGCCTGAGGCGGCGGTTCGTACCATCTTTCGCGAGGTCATGTCGGCCTGCCTGGCGCTCGAACAGCCGCTCAAGATCGCCTATTTCGGGCCCGCCGGTACCTTCACCGAATCGGCAGCGAAGAAGCATTTTGGTTCTGCCCCGACCTTTTCGCCTTACCTGACCATCGATGACGTGTTTCGTGCCGTCGAGTCAGGACAGGTCGATTACGGCGTGGTGCCGATCGAGAACTCCACCGAGGGCTCGGTCGGCCGTACGCTCGACCAGATGCTGACTTCCCCGCTGATGGTCTGCGGGGAGGTCAATCTGCGGATCCATCAGAACCTGATGTCCAGGGCGGACTCGCTCGCGGGAGTGACGAAGCTTTATTCGCACGCCCAGTCGCTGGCGCAGTGCCATGAATGGCTGAACCGCCACCAGCCGAATCTCGCACGCGTGCCGGTGGCCAGCAATGCCGAAGCCGCGCGCATGGCCGCGCAGGACTCCCAGACGTGCGCCATTGCCGGCGAGGCAGCGGCGCGGCTATATGAACTGAACATCCTGGCGGCGAATATCGAGGACGACCCGAACAACACGACACGCTTCGTTGTGTTGTCCAGCCACGATGCCGGTCCCTCGGGAATCGACAAGACCTCGTTTGTCTGTTCGGCACAAAATAAGCCAGGGGCCGTGCATGACCTGCTGACCCCGCTCAAGCAGCACGGTGTCTCGATGTCGCGTTTCGAGTCGCGCCCGGCGCGCGGTTTCGGCAACAGCCGCTGGGAATATGTGTTCTTCGTCGATATCGATGGTCATCGCAACGACCCGAAAGTGGCGTCGGCATTAGAAGACTTGCGCGGCTGCGTCGGTTTCCTCAAGGAACTGGGTTCCTACCCCAAAGCCGGCAATTGATATTCCGATATGAGGTTGATATGAGTATCACCGAACAGGCGCTGTCCTATATCCGCGGTATTTCGCCGTATGTTCCGGGCAAGCCGATCACTCAGCTGGCGCGCGAAATGGGCATCCCGGTCGAGCAGATCGTCAAGCTCGCCTCCAATGAAAACCCGCTTGGCATGAGTCCGAAGGCGCGGGCAGCCATCGAACAGGCCGTTGCCGGGATCGAGCGTTATCCCGATCAGTTCGAACTGATCGCGGTTCTGGCCGAACGGCTCGGGGTGGGACACAACCAGATCGTGCTCGGCAACGGCTCCAATGACGTGCTGGATCTTGCGGCTCGGCTATTCCTGGCAACGGGACGGTCGGCCGTGTTCTCGCAGCACGCGTTCGCCGTTTATCCGCTGGTGACCCTCTCGACCGGCGCTGCCTGCCTTGTGGCCCCCGCCTCGAATTACGGTCATGACCTGGCCGCCATGCAAGCGGCGATTCGTCCCGATACGCGTGTCGTCTGGATCGCCAACCCCAACAACCCGACCGGCAACTTCCTGCCCTACCCTGAACTGCGCGCCTTCCTGCAAGCCGTTCCGACCGATATCGCAGTCGTTCTCGATGAGGCGTACAACGAATATCTGGCGCCAGCGGACCGTACCGATACCGTTGCCTGGATCAAGGATTTTCCGAACCTGATCGTCACGCGCACCTTTTCGAAGATCTACGGACTGGCCGGCTTGCGTGTCGGCTATGCCGTCGCTTCGCCCGAAGTGGCCGATCTGCTCAATCGCGTCCGGCAGCCGTTCAACGTGAACAATCTGGCGATTGCCGCCGCCCATGCGGCGCTCGATGACCATCTGTTCGTCGCCAACTCCTATGAGCTCAATCGGCGCGGCATGGAACAGATCGTCGCCGGTCTGAAGCGGCTGGGCCTCGACCACATTCCTTCGCACGGCAATTTCATCACCTTTGCCGTGACCGATGGTGCGGCGGTCAACCTGAAGCTTCTCAAGCAGGGGGTTATCGTCCGGCCGATCGGCGGCTATGGTTTGCCGAACCACCTGCGTGTGACCATCGGCCTGGAAACCGAGAATGCGCGTTTCCTCGAGGCGCTGGAGAAATCGATCTGATGGCGGGAAAGCTCGTCGTCTGTGGTGTCGGGCTGATCGGTGGCTCCTTTGCACTCGCCATAAAGTCGGCGCTGGCGGGGCGGCAGGATTGCCCGCACATTGTCGGCATGGGGCGTACCCGCGCACCGCTTGAAGAGG
>CAYNCH010000127.1:0-5601 GCA_964395815.1 uncultured Methyloversatilis sp. | reverse complement strand
TCGCCGGCTTTCATGCGGCGGAACAAGTCGAGGTTTTCGGCGGGCGTGCGGTCGCGGTAGGGTGAAGGTTTGCCGGCCTCGGTCAGCGTGCCGCGATTGGCGCGCATCTCTTCGGCCGTCTGCGAATCGACATAGGCATGCCCCGCCTGAATCAGCGCCTCGGCGCAGTCGTACATCGTCTGAAAATAGTTTGAGGCGAAGAACTGGTTGTTTCCCCAATCCCAGCCGAGCCACTTCACCGCATCGATGATCGAATCGACGTATTCCTGTTCTTCCTTCTCCGGGTTGGTGTCGTCGAAGCGCAGGTGGCAGGCGCCGCCGTAGTCCTTCGCCAGACCGAAGTTGAGGCAGATCGACTTGGCGTGGCCGAAATGCAGGTAGCCGTTCGGCTCCGGCGGGAAGCGCGTGCGGATCGACGTGTGCTTGCCGGCAGCGAGATCGGCGTCGATGATGTTGCGGATGAAGTTGGAGACTTTGGTGTCGTGGGTGTCTGAGGTCATGGTACGGCGGGTGGCGGGGGGGCGTCGGGGGCGAAAGGGTTGATGATGGTGAGTCGATTGTCGACGACGAGATTATGTTGCAGGTCTTCGGAAAGCAGCAATGTGCATTCCTGACGTAGGGCGGCAGCGACGATCAGCGCGTCCCACCAAGAGAGGCTGTAGCGATCGGAGAGTGTCCAGGCGGATTCGAACAGGAGAAGGTCGGTAGAAAGGGGCAACCAAGCCGAGTAATCGCGAATATCGAGGCGCAAGTTGTGTGTCGAGTATCCTCGGGCAATCAGTTTGCGCGTCGCAACCGAGTTGTATTCGGTCAGTACCTGCCAGGATAGTCGGCCACGCCGCGTCAAGGCGAGTGCGGCAACCCAGGTCGCTGCGCATTGTCGTTTGCTGTCATCCGTCGGATCTTGTCGATAGATCAGGATATTGGTATCGAGGAAAACCAAGCTCACCGCTTCAATACCGGACGATCATAGATTTCCTCACGCGTCGGCCAGCGCCGACCGTCTTCACGTAGCGGTTCTGCGGGCAGTAACCAATCCCGCGCCAGAAATTCTTCCATGGCGCGGTCGTAAGCGTCGTTCTTCTTGCGCTGTTCGGCGAGCATTTCACCCACCAGTTTCGACACGCTGGTGTTCTGCTTGGCGGCTTCGATACGCGCCCAGCGAAGCGTTTCTTCGTCAGTGGTGATGGTCAGGTTAGGCATGGCAGGCTCCATTCGTGATTCACGACTTTAGTGTAGCACGAGAATTGTGGCATACTGCCGCCATGCTTTCCCACCCCTTAATCGCCATCGCCCTCGGTGCCGTGCTTGGTGCCTGGCTGCGCTATGGCCTCGGCCTCTGGCTCAATCCGGTCTTTGCCGCGCTGCCGCTCGGCACGCTGGCGGCGAATCTGGTCGGCGGCTATCTCGTCGGGGTGGCGGTGGCAGTGTTTCACTTCAATGCCGAGCTGCCGCCGGAGCTGAAACTGCTCTTCGTCACCGGCTTCCTCGGCGCGCTGACGACCTTCTCGACCTTCTCCGCCGAGGTGGTGCACCTGATCCAGAGCGCACGCTACGGCTGGGCGGCGGGCGCCGCGTCGCTGCACCTGTTCGGCTCGCTGGCGATGACCGGGCTGGGTATCCTGACCATTCACAAGCTCGCGCAGTAGGCGCCGTCCTGCCAGCGCCGACTTTTATGGAATCGATCTTCCTGCATGTGGATGATGCACTGATCATCGCCGAGAAGCCCGCAGGCCTGCTCGCCGTGCCGGGGCGCGGGCCGGACAAGCAGGATTGCCTGAGCGCCCGGATACAGCGGCGCTTTCCCGACGCGCTGATCGTGCATCGTCTCGACATGGATACCTCGGGAATCCTCTGTTTCGCGCGCACCGCCGAGGCGCAGCGTCGTCTGAACCGTTCGTTCGAGGAGCGCCGGGTGGGGAAGCGTTACTGCGCACGCGTGACGGGACGACTGGAAGGCGAAGGAGAAATTGACCTGCCGCTCATTGTTGATTGGGAAAACCGGCCGAAGAGCAAGGTCGACCACGAGCATGGCAAACCGAGCCGCACGCGCTGGCGTGCCACTGGCTACGATGCGGCGAGCGACACCACGCGCGTCGAACTGGCGCCGGTCACCGGCCGTTCGCACCAACTGCGCGTGCATATGGCGGCGCTCGGTCATCCCATTGTCGGCGATCCGCTTTACGGACAGCCTGCCGAACGCATGTGCCTGCATGCGATGGCACTGTCGCTATTCCATCCCGCCGACGGCCATCCCGTTGAATTTTTCAGCCCACCGCCGTTCTAAAAGGTGTGCGTCAGATTGACGTACAATCTTCCCGTTACTTTCAGGAGATCGTCATGCCATCCCACGTCGAATCCGCCCGCATCAATCTTCGCACCAGCCCCGAGGCCAAGGCGCTGATCGAGCGCGCCGCCGCGCTGATGGGCACCTCCGTGTCCAGTTTCATGCTGCAAAACGCCTACGAGGCGGCGCAGCGGGTCGTGAGCGATAACGATACGATCATGTTGTCACAACGGGATTTCGAGGCATTTATCGCCGCCTGCGAGAATCCGTCGGAACCCACCCAGGCATTGCGCGACCTGATGGCGCGGCGCTGAATGAATCTTCGCATCGAGTTGTTGGGAGAGCGTCATCGACGCGCTGGTTTCAATTGCGGTGAGCCGGTGCTTGATGTTTTCCTGACGAATCTGGCGGGGCAGCAGCAACGCAAGAACTTTGGCCGCACCTATGTGGCTGTGGCCGAGGATGGTCTGACCGTTCTGGGCTTCGTCACGGTGAGTGCGGGCCAGGTGGCAACCGCAGACATGCCGACGGGACTCAAGTTGCCGCGCTATCCGGCGCCGGTGATGCGTGTGGGGCGGTTGGCAGTGGATAGCAAGCATCGGGGGCGTGGCATTGGCAAGGCATTGCTGCGGTTTGCTTTGGGACTGGCGCAGGAGTGGTCGGCGCATGTCGGCATTTACGGCATTGCGGTTGAGGCCAAGCACTCAAGCGCCCGTGACTTTTATCTCGGGCTGGGCTTTCTGGCCGGGCGCGACGATCCGCTGAACATGATTCTGCCATTGGCAACTTTGGCGCAAGCGAGTCCAGAGCAAGATTCTTCGTCTTGAAATTCGATCCTGAAGCACGCCGAACCGCCCGCCCGACGATCATCTATGACGAGGCGCTGCCCGTCAATGCGCGCCGCGCCGAGATTGCGGCGGCGATTCTCAAGCATCAGGTCGTCGTCATCTGCGGTGAAACCGGCTCGGGGAAGACGACGCAGTTGCCGAAGATCTGTCTCGAACTCGGGCGCGGCTTGAAGGGCCTGATCGGCCACACCCAGCCGCGCCGTATCGCCGCGCGCGCCACGGCCAGCCGCATCGCACAGGAACTCAAGTCGGAACTGGGCAAGCATGTCGGCTACAAGATCCGCTTCACCGACAAGACCTCGTCCGAGAGCTACATCAAGCTGATGACCGACGGCATCCTGCTGGCCGAGACGCAGACCGATCCGCTGCTGCGCCAGTACGACACGATCCTCATCGACGAGGCGCACGAACGCTCGCTCAACATCGACTTTCTGCTCGGCTATCTAAAGTCGGTGCTGGCAAGACGGCGTGACCTCAAACTGATCGTGACTTCCGCGACGCTGGACGCCGAGCGTTTCAGCAAACACTTCGACGGCGCCCCGATCATCGAGGTCTCGGGCCGGCTCTATCCGATCGAAACGCGCTATCGCCCCTTCGACGAGCGCAAGGATGTTGACCTGAACGACGCTATTGTCGATGCGGTCGACGAAGCGCACCGCACCGGGCCAGGTGACGTGCTGGTGTTCCTGCCCGGCGAACGCGAGATCCGCGAGGCGGCGGAAGCCTTGCGGAAACATCACCCACCGGGACTTGAAATCCTTCCTCTATTCGCGCGCCAGACCGCGCAGGAACAAGCCCGCGTCTTCGCGCCGCATCAGGGCCGTCGTGTCGTACTCGCCACCAACGTCGCTGAAACCTCGCTGACGGTGCCGGGCATCCGCTACGTGATCGATACGGGCCTCGCCCGCGTCAAGCGCTACTCGCACCGCAACAAGGTCGAGCAGCTGCAGGTGGAGCGCATCTCGCGCGCGGCGGCCAACCAGCGCGCGGGGCGTTGCGGGCGGGTGTCCTCGGGCGTCTGTTTCCGTCTCTATGCCGAGGACGATTTCAACCAGCGCGCGCCCTATACCGATCCGGAAATCCTGCGCTCCTCGCTGGCCGGGGTGATCCTGCGCATGAAGTCGCTGCACCTCGGCGATGTCGAGGACTTCCCCTTCCTCGAACGCCCGGCTCCGCGCATGATCGTCGACGGCTACACGCTGCTCGCCGAGCTCGGCGCCATCGACGAAACCTCGAAGGAACTGACGCCCGTCGGCCGCGAGCTGGCGAAGCTGCCGCTCGACCCGAAGATCGGCCGCATGATCCTCGCCGCACGCGAATACGGTTGCCTTAAGGAAATGCTGATCATCGCCGCCGCGCTGGGGACGCAAGATCCGCGCGAACGGCCGCAGGAACGCGCAGCGGCAGCCGATCAGGCGCATGCGCAGTGGAAGGACGAGAAATCCGAGTTCCTGACCTACCTGAAACTGTGGGCTGCCGCCGATGCGGTGTGGAAGCATGAGACATCGAGCAAGCAGCGGCAGTGGTGCAAATCCAACTTCATCAACTGGCTGCGCCTGCGCGAATGGCGCGACGTGCATGGGCAGTTGATGACGCTGTGCCACGAGCATGGCTGGAAGGAAAACCAGCTGCCCGCGAATTACGATGCCATCCACAAGGCGCTGCTCACCGGCCTGCTCGGCCACATCGGCCTGATCAACGAAGAAGACAAGAATTACTTCGGTGCGCGCGGCATCAAGTATTTCATCCATCCGGGCTCGGCGCTGGTGAAAAAAGCGGGGCGCTGGATTGTTGCGGCAGAGCTGGTCGAAACCTCACGCCTGTTTGCCCGCTGTATCGCGAAGATCGAACCGGAATGGGTGGAGCAGGTCGGGACACACCTGATCCGCCGGCACGTATACGAACCGCACTGGGAGAAGGGGGCCGGACAGGTCGTGGCGTGGGAGCGCGTCACGCTCCACGGCCTGACGCTGCACGCCAAGCGGCGCATCAACTATGGTCCCAAAGATCCAACACTGGGCCGCGAGATCTTCCTTCGTGGCGCGCTGGTGAATGGCGAGGTGGGCGAGGACTGGCTCAAAAAGTGGCGGTTCCTGCAGCATTTCCAAAAACTGAAGACGGAGATCGAGCGCCTCGAACACAAGTCGCGCCGGCCCGATGTGCTGGTGGATGACGCGCTGGTGTATGCCTTCTTCGACGCCGTCGTGCCCGAGGGAATCACCACGCTAGTGGCTTTCGACAAGTGGCGCCGCGAGGCGGAACAGGAGAATCCGAAGCTCTTGTTTCTCGACAAGGATCAGCTGATGCGCCACGAGGCGGCGGGCATCACCACCGACGCCTTCCCGCCCCATCTCGAACACCGCGGCCAGAAGTTCAAGCTCGTCTACAAGCACGATCCCGGCGCGGCGGACGACGGCGTCAGCTTGTCGCTGCCCCTTGCATCCTTGAATCAGGTGCCGCAGACGC
>CAYNCH010000126.1:0-5646 GCA_964395815.1 uncultured Methyloversatilis sp. | reverse complement strand
CTTGCGGATCGCATCCACGACGTCCATGCCGTCGACGACGCGGCCGAACACGCAGTAGCCCCAGCCATTGCCCGAGGGTGCGCGGAAGTTGAGGAAATCGTTGTCGGCGACGTTGATGAAGAACTGTGCCGTGGCCGAATGGGGATCATTGGTGCGCGCCATGGCGATGGTGCCGCGGTCGTTCTTCAATCCATTGCCGGCTTCGTTCTCGATCGGCGCGTTGGTAGCCTTCTCCTTCATGCCGACACTCATGCCGCCGCCCTGGATCATGAAGCCGTCGATGACGCGATGGAAAATCGTGCCGTCGTAATGACCGGATTCGACGTATGCGAGGAAGTTCGCCGCTGTCTTGGGCGCCTTCTCGGCGTCGAGTTCGAGGGTGATAGTGCCGTGGCTGGTGGTGAGCTTGATCATGTGGGAAATCCTTATTTCTTCTCGGGTAGCAGTTTGGCCGACTCGATGACGATCGGCGTGGAGGGAACGTTCTGGTGGAAGCCGGCATTGCCGGTGGCGACCTTGGCGACTTTCTGAACCACGTCCATGCCTTGCACGACTTTGCCGAACACGGCATAGCCCCAGCCGTCCTGGCCCGGGTAGTCGAGGAAGCCGTTGTCCTTCAGGTTGATGAAGAACTGTGCCGAGGCGGAATGCGGGTCACGGGTACGCGCCATGGCGATGCTGCCGATAACGTTCTTCAGGCCGTTCTTGGCTTCGTTGGGAATGGGGGCGCGGGTGGACTTTTCTTTCATGTCGGACGTCATGCCGCCGCCCTGGATCATGAAATTGTCGATGACGCGGTGGAAGATCGTGCCGTCGTAAAAACCATCCTTGACGTACTGGAGGAAGTTCTCGGTCGTCTTGGGCGCCTTGGCGGCATCGAGTTCAAGCACGATCACACCCTGGCTGGTTTTGAGTTCGACTTGCGGGTTGGCGGCCCAGGCGTGGGAAAGGAAAAAAACGGACAGCAGAACAAGCAGTTTCTTCATGGACGACTCCGAAAAAGAGAGGGGGTGAATCAGGCAGCGCCTTCGTAGACGATCTTCCAGCGGCCGTCTTCCTTGATCCAGTACTGGCGCTTCTGCATGCGGTTGCCCAGGTTGTTGCTCTGGTAGTCCTGTTCAAAGGTGACGACGACGTATTCATCCTTGCCGGGATTGCGGAACATGCTGATGTTATGTGTGGCGATCTTGATCCATTGCTTGCCGGCATTGACCTTGCGCTTTTGCGCGATCCAGGCGTCGAGTTTTTTGCCGTCGCCGCTGAAGTTGCGCGCGTAATGGCGGGCATAGCGGTCGGTGTCGAGGCTCTCCCAGTCCTGGCGCCAGGTATCGATCATGCCGAGCAGCGCCTGGCGTTCGGCCTGCCAGTCATCGAGCGATAGCCATTCGATGCTGTTGCTGATGATGACTGGTGTCGTGCCGACCTGCACGTTTTTCGCCAGTGCATCGAGATCGGTATTGGCGAGTACCACGCAACCGTCAGAAGCTTTCGGCGGACGCGAGAAGGTATCGGAGGGTGTGCCGTGCAACCAGATGCCGTGGCCGTTGCGGCCCTGCTTCTTGTCCCACTCGTTCGGATAGTTGATCGGGAAGGCGCCGCTGCCGTAGAAGTCGGTCAGTTTCTGGCGCGGAATGTTCGAGGTGACGTGATAGACACCGATTGGCGTCTTTTTGTCGCCTTCGCGGAATTTTTCGGCGCCGAGCTTGCCGTGAGAGATGTAGTAGTCGGCGACGAACCGCGGCGTGCCATTGTCGTTCTGGTACAGATAGAGGCGGGCCTTCTGCGTATCGACCACGACCGCATGCTTCTGGTCGGGGCGCATCTGCAGGAGGTAACGCGGCACCGTCTTGTCGCTCGGACGGTCGCGGTAGGCGCGCAGGCGGGCGATGGCTTCCTCGCGCAGATCGGCTACCTGAGCGCTGGCGCGGCCGCTGCCGCCTTCGCCGAAGCTCTTGAGCGGCCGGGTGCGGGCCAGCAGCAGGTCACCCTTGACCAGATGGCCGAGGCGGAAGTTCGGATAGGCCTTCAGCATTGCTTCGGTTTCGATGAGCGCGGCTTCCCAGCGACTTTGTTCGATCTGCTCGAAAACTCGTGCGAGCAGCGGCTCCGGGCCCGAGTCGGTGTAACGGGGTGCCTGTCTGTCGGCCAGGGCGCCCTGGGCGCCGAGCAACAGAAGGGCGATGCAGAGGATGCGTTGCAGTTTCATCAGCCTACCCGTTCCTGCTGGATCAGCCACCGGCTGTCCCGCTTGATCAGGACGAGCGTCTTGCCGGACGAGGACTTGAAGCTGGCCGAGCGGTAGTGCTGGCGGAAACGGACGGTCGCCTTGTCGGTGTTTTCGATCTTGATGGTCAGCTTGTCGCGGCTGACGTCGATTTTCCCTGGTCTGTCGATGCGCGCGGCACGTTCGTTTTCCCAAGCCTTGCGCGGTTTTCCGCCGGGAACCTGGAAATCCGCTGCGTAGTAAGCCAGATAGGCCTTCACGTTCTTGCCGGACCAGGCTGCCAGCCAGCCATCGATGGCCGCGGCAATCTCGGTTTCAGGAGTACGGGCGGTCGTGGTCGCCGGAGTCGGCGCAGGCGCAGGGGTGGGTACGGGGGTGGTGGTTGCCACCACCACTGTTGCCGCTGGTTTCGGGGGTTCGGGCTTCGCCGCAGGTGCTGCGGCAGGGGGCGGGGGTGATGCAGGAAGGGCAGGAGGAATAGCCTTGGGTGCCGGCGGGGCCGGTTTGGTCTCGGCCTGAGCCACGATCGCGGGAGCCGGCGGCTTGACGGGTGCCGTGATAGTCGACTTGGCGCTGCCGCCGACCAGATCGTCGATCATGGCCAGCTTGGTTTGTGCCGAGGCATTGGCAGCGTCGAACTGCAGGGCCTTGCCGTAGGCCTGGCTGGCGAGCCGGGTATAGATATCGCCAAGGTTTTCGTGCGCCGTGGCATAGGCAGGATGGGTGCGAATTGCCTTTTCGAGCGCTTCCTTGGCCTTCTCGTACTGTTTCTGCTGGGCGTAGATGACCGCCAGATTGTTGTAGGGTTCCGGCAGTTCCGGATGATCTTCGGTGAGTTTGCGGAAGACGGCGATGGCTTCGTCCTGCTTGTTCAGTCCGGAAAGAATGATGCCTTTCAGGAAGCGACCCTGGGGATCCTTGGGATTGCCGGCAAGGTGGCGATTGATCGTTTCGAGCGCCTGTGCATGCTCTCCAGCCTTGAACAGACGGCTGGCGTCGCCCAGTCTGTCGTCGGCCGCAATGCCGGAAGAGCTGCACGCCAGCAGGCTCAACGCGACGATCCAGGCGCGCGAAGATGACAAGGCGCGAAGACGGCACGATAGAACGGCGAATCTGGGCATGCTGGGCTGGTCCGGGGCAAAAAAATCAACGTATGATTCTAACAAAGAAGCTCACGTCAGCATCCCGGTCATGGGGGTGCGAATGTCTGCAACAGCTTCATTTTTCATCTTCTTTTCGGTCTGCCCGATCGCTCCGCTGCCTGAATTTCATGCTCAATATTTACAACTCCCTCGCTCGCTCCATCCAGGAATTCGTGCCCATCGAACCCGGCAAGGTTCAGCTCTATGTTTGTGGCATGACCGTTTATGACTTCTGCCATCTTGGCCATGGCCGTGTGATGGTGGTGTTCGACATGGTGACGCGCTGGCTGCGTGCCAGCGGTTATCAGGTCACCTATGTGCGCAATATCACCGATATCGACGACAAGATCATCAAGCGGGCTGCGGAGAACGGCGAGACGATCCGCCAGCTCACCGACCGTTTCATCGCGGCGATGCACGAGGATGCCGATGCCTTGGGCGTGTTACGCCCCGACCACGAGCCGCGGGCGACCGAATTCGTGCCGCAGATGCTGGCCATGATCGGGCAGCTTGAACAGAACGGCTACGCCTACCTCGCGGCCAATCAGGACGTCTGCTACTCAGTGCGCAAGTTCGCCGGCTACGGCAAGCTCTCCGGCAAATCGCTCGAAGATTTGCGGGCGGGCGAACGCGTCGATATCGCGGACGGCAAGCAGGATCCGCTCGACTTCGTGCTCTGGAAACATGCCAAGCTGGAGGAGTCGGCGGAAGTGAGGTGGGACTCCGCCTGGGGTACCGGGCGGCCCGGCTGGCACATCGAGTGTTCGGCGATGAGTTCCCAGTTGCTGGGTGACCATTTCGACATTCATGGCGGCGGACAGGACCTGCAGTTTCCGCATCACGAGAACGAAATCGCCCAGAGTGAAGGTGCTCATGGGAATACCTTCGTGAATTACTGGATGCACAATGGCTTCGTGCGCGTGGATAACGAAAAGATGTCGAAATCGCTCGGCAACTTCTTTACGATTCGCGACATCCTCAAACGCTTCGACGCCGAGGTGGTGCGCTTCTTCATCCTGCGCGCCCACTATCGCAGCCCGCTCAACTACTCCGATGCGCATATCGAGGATGCACGGGGTGCGCTGACCCGGCTCTACACCGCGCTGAAAGGCTTCGATGTCCTCCCGCGGATTGATTGGCACGAAACGCATGCCCAGCGCTTCAAGGCGGCAATGGACGACGATTTCTCCACGCCCGAGGCCGTGGCCGTGCTGTTCGACCTGGCCAATGAACTGAACCGCCGCAAGGACGCCGGACTGGCCGCCCAACTCAAGGGCCTGGGATCCGTGCTCGGGTTGCTGCAGCGCGATCCGGTTGCCTTCCTGCAGGCCGGTCCGGTCTCGGGTGGCCTTGACGATGCTGCGATCGATACGCAGATCGCCGCCCGGATTGCAGCCAAAAGAGCGAAGGATTTTGCCGAGGCCGATCGCATCCGTGACGAGCTCAAGGCCGCAGGCATCGTGCTGGAAGACAGCGCGGCCGGCACCACCTGGCGCCGGGAGTAGACCGATAGTCTGCTGGCGATTCGCCGGCAATCCGCTGTGCTGTGTGCTGCTACCTGGTGAAGAACAAGGGGATGTAGATGGGCAATCGGACTGAGTCCGCTGGGCATGAGTTGTCGCACGAAGAGATCGAGCAGGTCTTCACCAAGATCGACATTCCGGCCTGTCCGGCCATCGTTGCCGAGGTGATGGCCGAGGCGCAAAAGGATGAACCCGATCTGCGGCGGCTCGCGAAGCTGATTGCCGCCGATGTCGGCATCTCGGCCGTCGCCATCAAGCTGGCCAACTCGCCGCTATTTCGTGTCGGTCCCTCGGTGGAAAATGTACTCAAGGCTTTGGAGCGCATCGGCGTACGCAACACTGTCTGCGTCATCGTCGCCGTCGCCCTGCGCCAGACGCTGGCGGGCATGTCGTCCGGCTTCATCGAGAAATTCTGGAACAAGACGGCATCGCTGGCGATGGCAGCCGGATTGATCGCACGACGCCAGCATGGCGTTTCTCCGGATGCTGCCTATACCTATGCGCTGTTCCACGATGCTGGCATTCCGCTGATGATGCGGCGTTTCCCCGACTACGAGCAGATCCTGGCCGACTGCGAGGCCAATGGCCGGTCGCTTATCGAGGCGGAAGAGCAGTACTACCCGTGCAGCCATCCGATCATCGGCTCGCTGATGGTACGCAACTGGGGATTGCCGCAACTGGTCGGGCTGGCCATCCGCTTTCACCATGAGGCGGATGTCTATGACCTGTCGGATTCCTCCCTGCCAGGCAATGCCCT
>CAYNCH010000125.1:0-5683 GCA_964395815.1 uncultured Methyloversatilis sp. | reverse complement strand
TGCAGGCGCTGCGCCTGCCGTCGGATCTTTACCGCAGCTTCGTCGAACGCTTCTTTTCGAGCAACGAACTGCTCCACGCGCGCAGGATCGAAAGCCGCCTGCGACGCACTTTCCTCTTCAGCGACGCCGTCGCCAACACCATGCTGCACAGGCTGGCCAAGGCCTGCCGCATCGTCCGCCTGGAAGCCGGCGAACTGTTCTGCGGCGCCGAAGGCCACCTGCATATCGTATCCAGCGGCACGCTCGTGCATCGCAACGACGCGACGGCCCTCCCCCTGCATCGCGATGCCTTCTGGGGGTCGGACAGCGTCTTCAGCACGATCGTCTCCAGCGGCGACAGTAGCGAAACCCCCGTCCCGCCCCCGTTTACAGTCGTTGCCGTCGAGCCTGCCGAGGTCTTCTCGCTGCCGCTCAATCTGGTGGCGCGCATTCCGGTGGTGCGCTGGAAGCTCTTCGAAGCCTTCCGCAACACCCACCCCGGCGCGAATCCGCGCTATCGCGAAGTACCGCGCCGCCCGGCCGGCGCATAGGGCTGCGGATCGACCGCCGGCGTGCGCCCGGCGAGGAGGTCGGCCAGCAGTTGGCCGGAACCGACGGCCAGCGTCCAGCCAAGCGTGCCATGGCCGGAATTCACATACAGCCCGCCCACCCGCGTGGCACCGATCAGCGGCACATTGTTCGGCGTCGCCGGACGCAGACCGGTCCAGGAATCCACCTTCCCTGCCGACAGGTCGAGTTGCGGAAATATCTCGCCGACCCGGTGCAACAAGGGGGCAAGGCGCACCGCAGCGATGCGCGTATCGTAGCCGGCGAACTCTGCCGTGCCGGCGACCCGCAGCCGATTGCCGAGGCGCGAATACACCAGCTTGGCGCCATCATCGGTCAGGCTGACGGTGGGTGCGGGCGGAATGCCGCCAAAAGTCGGCGCTGGCGGGACGGCGCTACGGGCGATCTCGGCCGGCAGGTCGTTCAGGGCCACGGTGATGGAATAGCCCTTGGCCGGATAGATCGGCACATGGATACCGAGCGGGCGGAGCAACGTGGAAGAATAACTGCCGCCCGCCACCACGCAGGCATCGGCGGACAGATGCGTGCCATCCGCCAACCGCAGCGCCACGAAACGGTCGCCGCTCGTCTCGATACCGGCGACCGTCTGTCCGTAGCGGAACGCCACGCCGGCCGCCGCCGCACGTGTCGCGAGCGCCGTGGTGAATGCATGGGCATCGCCGGACTCGTCCTCCGCCGTCCAGGTGCCGCCGACGATCGGAACCCGCGCACGGGTCAGCGCCGGCTCGATGGCGAGACACTCCGCGGCGGTCTTGACCACGCGTTCGCAGCCCAACTCCCGCATCAGCGCCGCCTGCGGAATCGCATGCTCGAATTCCGCCATATCCGTATAGAAATGCAGGATGCCCCGCTCCAGGCAATCGTATTCGAATCCGAGTTCGCGCCGCAGGGCCTTCAGGCGCGCCCGGCTGTCGAGGGCAAGGGCGAGGATGGCGCGGATGTTGGCGCGCGTGCGTCCCGACGTGCATTCGCGCAGGAAGCGCAGGCCCCAGGCCCATTGGGCCGGGTCGGCGCGCAGCCGCCACAGCAGCGGCGAATCCTCGCGGCCAAGCCACTTGAGCGCTTTCAGCGGCGTTGCCGGATTCGCCCAGGGCTCGGCGTGACTGGTGGAGATCTGGCCACCGTTGGCGAAACTGGTTTCGCGCGCGGGGCCGGGCTGGCGATCGACCACGGTGACGTCATGGCCTTCGGCGGCGAGGAACCATGCCGAGCTCACGCCGATCAAACCCGCACCCAGCACTACAATGTGCATCCCCGACACCCACATGAAACAAGACGATGGCCGACGATTATAAGCAGCTGTCCCCCGACGACTGGCGCACCCGGCTGACCCCGGAGCAATATCGCGTCACGCGCGAGAAAGGTACGGAGCATCCCTTCACCGGCGAGTACTGGAACTCCAATGCGCCCGGGACTTATGTCTGCATCTGCTGCGGCGCGCCACTCTTCGAGGCCACCCACAAGTTCGATGCCGGCTGTGGCTGGCCCAGCTTCTGGCAGCCCACGGTCGCCGCCAACATCGCGGAAAATCGCGATACCAGCCACGGCATGGTCCGCACCGAAGTCACCTGCCACCGCTGCGGGGCGCACCTCGGCCATGTCTTTCCCGATGGCCCGCCACCGACGGGACTGCGCTATTGCATCAACTCGGCCGCGCTGAAGCTGGAACCCAAGTAATATAGTCAACCATGAAATTCCTCTTCGACCTCTTTCCCGTCATCCTCTTCTTTGCCGCCTACAAGTTCGCCGACATCTACGTTGCGACGGGCGTCGCCATCGCCGCCACGATCGCGCAGATCGCCTGGGTGAAGTTCCGCCACGGCAAGGTCGAGAAGATGCTGTGGATCAGCCTCGGCCTGATCGTCGTGTTCGGCGGCATGACCCTGCTGCTGCGCGATCCGACCTTCATCAAGTGGAAACCGACGGTGCTCTACTGGCTGTTCGCCGCAGTGCTGCTCGGCTCGGCCCTGTTCCTGGGCAAGAACCTGATCCGCGCCATGCTCGAACAGCAGGTCGCCCTGCCCGACCCGGTGTGGGCACGGCTCAATCTCTCCTGGGTCGGCTTCTTCACCGTGATGGGCGGCCTCAACCTCTATGTCGCCTACCATTACAGCGAGGCCGACTGGGTCAATTTCAAGCTCTTCGGCGGCATGGGCCTGATGTTCGCCTTCATCGTCGCGCAAGGGCTGATGCTCGCCAAATACGTCGAACAATCGGAAAAGGAAAGTTCCTGATGCTCTACATGATCCACGGCGAGGACGTTCCCGGCACGCTCGACAAGCGTCTGGCCGCCCGCCCCGCCCACCTCGAACGCCTGCAGGCATTGCTGGCCGCCGGCCGCCTGATCCTGGCCGGCCCCTGCCCGGCCATCGACAGTCCGGACCCCGGCCCGGCCGGCTTTTCGGGCAGCCTGATCGTCGCCGAATTCCCCTCTCTGGAAGACGCCCGTGCCTGGGCTGACCAGGACCCCTACGTGGCAGCCGGCGTCTATGCCGCCGTGACCGTCAAGCCGTTCAAGAAAGTGCTGCCGGCATGAGTGCGCCGGGCCGCCCCCAAGCACGAACCCCGAAGCGCATGGCGCGGAGGGTAGTCCGATGACCGCCGTCGATACCCTGCGCACGCGCCTCGCCGTGCTGGATCCGGTCAGGCTCGACATCCGCGACGACAGTCACCGGCATGCCGGCCACGCCGGTGCGCGCGAAGGCGGCCATTTCGTAGTGGCCATCGTCGCCGCACGCTTTGCCGGACTGGGCACCATGCAGCGCCATCGGCTGGTGTATGATGCTCTGGGAGATCTGAAGGCCTGCGGCATTCATGCATTGAGCATCACCGCGAAGACCCCCGAAGAGCTTCCGGCCTGACGTCCAGGCCCATTTTCCAACCCACACCACATTTCCGGGAAAAACATGAAACGCGCACTGCTTCCGCTCACGCTGATCGCCCTCTTCTCTTCTTCCGCTTTCGCGGCCGATCCGGTTGCCAAGGTCAATGGCAAGGCAATCCCGGCCAATCGCGCCAACGTCCTGCTCGCTAACCAGATGGCCCAGGGCCAGGCCAAGACGCCCGAACTGGAAGCGGCCGTCAAGGAAGAACTGGTGCGGCGTGAAGTCCTGACCCAGGAAGCGCTGAAGAAGGGTACGGACAAGAAGTCCGACGTGCAGGCCCAACTTGATCTCGCCCGCCAGGGTGTGCTGATCGGCGCCTATCTCAACGAATACGCGCGCAATGTCACGATCTCCGACGATGAGATCAAGGGCGAATACGACAAGATCAAGTCCGCCCTCGGCGAGAAGGAATACAAGGCACGCCATATCCTCGTCGAGAGCGAAGGTGAAGCGAAGGACATCGTGACCAAGCTGAAGGCCGGCGGCAAGTTCGAGGAACTGGCCAAGGCCTCCAAGGATCCCGGCTCCCGCGACAAGGGCGGCGAACTCGGCTGGGCCAACAAGGCCAGCTACGTGCCGGCGTTCTCCGAGGCGATGGTCAAGCTCGAAAAGGGCAAGTACACCGAAGCGCCGGTGCAGAGCAACTTCGGCTGGCATGTCATCCAGCTCGACGATGTGCGCGAACTGAAGGCGCCGGCCTTCGACGAGGTCAAGCCGCAGATCATGCAGCGCATGCGCCAGCAGGCGGTCGAGAAGCACATCCTCGACCTGCGCGGCAAGGCCAAGGTCGAATAAGGAAAAATCGGCGCCGGCGGGACGGCGCACACGCTGTAACGGTAACGCAGGGGGCCTCTCGGGAGGCCCCCATGCTTTTGGAGATGCCTTGAAGGTTTCGCCCTACCTGCTGCTGACGCTGGCCAACCTGTTCTGGGCCGGCAACTGGATCGTCGGCCGCGGCATGCGCGCCGACGTGCCGCCGATCGCGCTGTCCTTCTGGCGCTGGATCATCGCGCTGGCCTGCCTGCTGCCGCTCGCCTGGTCCTACCTGAAGCGCGACCGCGCCGTGCTCGTCGCCGGGTGGCGCCCGCTGGCCATCCTCGGCATCCTCGGCACCTGCCTCTACAACGCGCTGACCTACCTGGGCCTGCAGCAGACCGAGGCCATCAACGGCCTGCTGCTCAACTCCTTCATCCCCATCGTCATCGTGGCGCTGGCTTGGATTTTCCAGGGCAAGCGCCTGCGGCCGATCGAGGCGCTGGGCATCGCCGCCTCCTTCGCCGGCGTGCTGACCATCGTCGCCCGCGGCGACGCGCACAACCTGCTGCGCCTGACGCTCAACATCGGCGACATCTGGATCCTGCTCTCGGTCGTCGCCTGGGCCGTCTATACGCTGCTGCTGCCGAAGCGGCCGGCGGTTCATCCGCTCGCCTTTCTCTTCGCCATCGCGCTGATCGGTGTCGCCGCCACGCTGCCCTTCTACCTCTACGAGCTGTCGACGGGTCGTCAGATCACGAATTCGGTCGAGGCCTGGCTGGCCATCACCTACGCCGGCGTCTTTCCCGCCTTCCTCGGCTTCATTTTCTGGAACAAGGGGGTCGAACAGGTCGGCGCATCGCGCGCCGGATTGTTCATCCATCTGCTGCCGGCCTTCGGCATCCTGCTCGCCGCACTGTTTCTCGACGAGCGGCTGACGAGTTTCCACTTCGGCGGCATTGCGCTGATCTTCGGCGGCATCTTCCTGACCACGCGCAAATGATCGGCCCCCTGCGCCCGTTACGCCAATTGGGCGAGTGGTGGCAGCGCCGCACGGCCGCGCGCCTGCCGATCGACGCGGCGCAATGGTGCACCGCCGAAGACGCCCTGCCCTTCCTCGACCGGCTGAGCGACATGGACCGCAGCCGGCTGCGCGATCTTGCGCGCCGGTTCATCGCCGCCAAGGAATGGAACGGCGCGGGCGGACTGACGCTGACGCCCGCGATCCAGCTGTCGATCGCGCTGCAGGCCTGCCTGCCCATTCTCAATCTCGGCCTCGACTGGTACCACGGCTGGGTCGGCATCGTCGTTTATCCGGGCGATTTCGTGATTCCGCGCCAGATCATCGACGCCGACGGGGTCGTGCATGAATACGACGACCCGGTACTCGGCGAAGCCTGGGAAGGCGGACCGGTCCTGCTTTCCTGGTTTCCCGGCCACGACGGGCTCGACGACAGCGATGGCGCCAGCATCGTCAT
>CAYNCH010000124.1:0-5695 GCA_964395815.1 uncultured Methyloversatilis sp. | reverse complement strand
AACCGCTGATCGTGCTGATGCACGGCGACCGCAAGGTGTCGACCAAGGAACTGGCACGCCAGCTGGGCGTCAAGAAGATCGCCCCCTGCACGCCCGAGGATGCCCATCGCCACACCGGCTATCTGGTCGGCGGCTGCTCGCCCTTCGGTACGAAAAAGAAGCTGCCGGTGAGCATGGAGAAATCCATCCTCGACCTGCCGCTGATCTACATCAACGGCGGCCAGCGCGGCTACCTGGTGGGCGTGCACCCGCACGACATCTTGCGCGTGCTGGCGCCGAAGATCGTCGAGTGCGGTCAGCCGTGATGATGGGCGCTCATTGTCCGCGTCGCCCTACCCGATCCGCCGTGTAGAGCGCCAGCCCGCTCCATATGGCGGCAAAGGCGGCCAGACGGGCGAGGGTCATCGGCTCGTCGTAGAGCAGGATCGCGACGAGGAAGGTCAGTGAGGGTGCAACGTATTGCAGGAAGCCCATGGTCGTCAGCGGCAGGCGGCGTGCGCCGATGGCGAACAGCAGTAGCGGGATGGCGGTGACGGCGCCCGAGGTGATCAGCAGCAGGTCGGTCGTGGCCGCATCGCCGAAACTGCCGGAGTGGCCGAGCCAAAGCAGATAGAGTGCCGCGAACGGCGTGGCGCACGCCGTTTCGAGCAGCAGCCCGCCCGCTGCATCGACCGGTAGCTGCTTGCGCAGCAGGCCGTAGCTGCCGAAAGTGGCGGCCAGCACCAGCGAAACCCAGGGCAGGCCGCCGATGCGCCAGCCTTCGATGGCGACGCCGGCCAGCGCGAGGGCCACGGCCAGCCATTGCCGCGGCCGCAGGCGTTCGTGCAGCACGACCACACCGAGCACAATGCTGACCAGTGGGGTGATGAAATAGCCGAGACTGGTTTCGAGGATGCGGTCGGCGTTCACCGCCCAGACGAAGGTTAGCCAGTTGGTCATCACCAATGCGGCGGCGAGGGCCGCCCGCGCGAGGGTGGTCGGGTTGGTGGCATGACGCCAGACGGAGCCAAGTGCCCCGCGCGCCCACAGCAGGGCACCCACCAGCACCAGCGACCACAAGACGCGGTGGGCGATGATCTCCAGCGCCGGCACTGTGGCCAGTTGCTTGAAGAAAATCGGCACGAGGCCCCAGATGACATAGGCGCCCAGGGCGGCCAATACGCCTTCGTGCGTGGCGGCCAGAACGCCTTCCTTACCTGCAGTCACAGCAATTCCGCGAAACCCAGGATATCGTCGAGATATTCGTCCCAGCGCGTAAAGCTGTGATCGCCGCCGGGCAGCACGGTTTGCCGCGCGCCAGCATAACGGCTGACGGCCTGTCGATAGTCGAGTGTTGCGTCGCCTTCCTCGGCCAGCAGCCAGTAGCGTGAAGGGTCGGCCAGCCGCGGCACTTCGAGGGCGCGCAGTTCGTCGATGTGCTGCCGGGTGAACGCGAAGGGTTCGCCGCTGTACAGCCAGGTTTGCGGGCCGAGATAGCGTTCGAGTTCGATGGCCGCAACGACGGCCGGATTGACCAGCACCGCCTTTAAGCAATATTTTTCAGCCAGCCAGGTGGCGTAGAAGCCACCGAGCGAAGAACCAACGAGTGTGACCGCCGTCCCGCCGGCGCCGACTTTTCCCAGCCGGTCTGCGGCCAGTGCGATGGCGGCGGCGGGCGAGGCTGGCAGCTGCGGGCAGAGCAGGCGGTCGGCGATGCCGTGTTGCGCCATGCGTGACGCGAGCGCTTGCACCTTGCGCGACTGCGGCCCGCTGGTGAAGCCGTGCAGATAAAGAATCACGTGCGGATCAGTGGGCCGTCCACTCGACGAGGCCGAACTGCCAGGTGGCGATCACGACGATGCCGAAGACGATACGGTACCAGGCGAAGATGGTGAAGTCGTGCGAGGAGATGTAGCGCAGCAGCCAGCGCACGCACAGGAAGGCCGAGACGAAGGCGGAGACGAAACCGACCACCCATAGGCCGAGGTCGTCCCACGACAGCAGGTGGCGCTCCCTGATGAGCTGATAGACGGTCGCCGCACCGAGGATCGGGACGGCCAGGAAGAAGGAAAACTCGGTGGCCGCCTGGCGCGACAGGCCGAAGAACAGGCCGCCGATGATGGTCGAGCCGGAACGCGACGTGCCGGGGATCAGCGCGCAGGCCTGGGCGAGTCCGAGCTTGAGGGCATCCCACGGGCGGATATCGTCCACCGAGTGGATGCGGACGGTGTGCTGGCGCTTCTCGGCCCAGAGGATGATGAAGGCGCCGAGGATGAAGGCGATGGCGACCGGTACCGGCTGGAAGAGGTGGGCCTTGATCGTCTTGCCGAACAGCAAACCGAGCACGGCGAGCGGCATGAAGGCGATGGCGAGGTTGACGACCAGCCGCCGGGCGACCGGATCGCGCGGGAAGCCGGCGAGGGTGCGCATGAAACGTTCGCGGTACTCCCACACGACCGCGAGGATCGCGCCGGACTGGATGACGATTTCGAACAATTTGCCGCGCTCATCGTTAAAACCCAGCAGGTCACCCGCTAGAATCAGATGTCCGGTACTGGAAATCGGCAGGAATTCGGTGAGCCCCTCGACGACGCCGAGGATCAGTGCCTGGAGCAGCGGATACAGATCCATAAATGATGTGAGTGTTATGCCGGCCGGCAACGGCGGGCAAGTCTAGCATGCTGAAAAAAATCGCCGTCGATCAGCTGACGCTCGGGATGCATATCCACGAGTTCTGCGGCTCGTGGATGGACCACCCGTTCTGGCGCACCAGATTCGTCCTCGAAAGCAGCGAGGATCTGCGCCAGATCCAGACCTGCGGCATCCAGGAACTGTGGATCGATGTACAGAAGGGGCTCGATGTCGCCGGCCCGACGAAACAGGAGGCAGAGGCGCAGATCGATGCCACGCTGCATACCATCGTCAAGCCGCAGGAGTCGCCACCGCACGTGACGATGGCGGAAGAAATCGAGCGTGCCGCGAAGATCTGTGCGCGTTCGAAAGCAGCCGTGGTGTCGATGTTCCAGGAAGTGCGCATGGGCAACGCCATCGACCACGAGGCGGCCGGTGTCCTGGTCGAGGAGATTTCCAGCTCGGTGATGCGCAATCCCGGTGCGCTGATCAGCCTGGCCCGCCTGCGCAGTGCCGACGACTACACCTACATGCACTCGGTGGCCGTCTGCGCGCTGATGGTGGCGCTCGCCCGCCAGCTGTCGCTCGACGAGCAGGCGATCCGCGAAGCCGGCATGGCCGGCCTGCTGCACGATCTCGGCAAGGCGGTGATGCCGATGGAGGTACTCAACAAGCCGGGCAAGCTCACCGACGAGGAATTCCGCATCATGAAGTCGCATCCGGTGGAGGGCCATCGCATGCTGGTCGAGGGCGGTTCCGTCAGCGACATCACGCTCGATGTCTGCCTGCACCACCACGAGAAAGTCGATGGCAGTGGCTACCCGCATGGCCTCAAGGACACCGCCATCAGCCTCTACGCCAAGATGGGCGCTGTCTGCGACGTGTATGACGCGATCACCTCGAACCGTCCCTACAAGTCCGGATGGGATCCCGCCGAGTCGATCCGCAAGATGACGGAGTGGTCGGCGGGCCACTTCGATGCGCGCATCTTCCAGGCCTTCGTCAAAAGCATCGGCATCTACCCGATCGGTTCGCTGGTACGCCTGCAGTCCGGGCGGCTCGGCATCGTCGTCGACCAGACCGAAAAATCGCTGCTCACCCCCAAGGTCCGCGTATTCTTTTCGACGAAGTCGAACACGCACATCGCTCCCGAAGTCATCGACCTTTCGCGGCCCGGCGTTACCGACAAGATTGCCGGCCGCGAGGATCCCGCCCAGTGGAACTTCGTCGATCTCGACAAGCTGTGGGGCAGCGTCGACCTGTTCTGAGATTGCGATGCCGTCCCGCCGGCGCCGACTTTTTGCGGCTTGCGGCCTGATGGAGAAGGGACCTATAGTGATCGCATCATGCAAGAAAGCTTCGTGACGGATATGGCAGCCCGGGGCGATTTCGCTCCCCTGATCGCCGCCTTGCTCACCGGCGACCACGATGTCGCGCTCGCCGAGACGCGTCGCCTGCGTGCAGGTGGCACGAGTGCCGAGGAGGTGGTGATCGCCGGCCTCGAAACCGCAATGAGCCGGCTCGACGAAAAATGCACCATCGAGCAGTTCAACCTGCTGGAGATCATGCTGGTCGGGCGCGCTGTCTCGGTGGTGGTGCATGAACTCTATCCCGAGGGCGTGCTGCCGGAAACCGGGCGGGCGACCTTCGTGATCGCCACCCTCGAGGGCGACGTGCACGATCTCGGCAAGAACATCGTGCGCACCGTGCTGCTCGGCAAGGGCTACCGCGTCGTCGATCTCGGCCGCGACTGTCCGGTCGATGCGCTCGCCGCCGCGGCCGAGCGCGAGCATGCACGCGCCGTGCTGGTCAGCGGCCTGATCAGCCCGATCGTGCCGCAGGTGCGCCGCGTGCGTCCGGCGCTCGTCGCGCGCGGACTCGACCGCGTCGCGGTGGTCGCCGGCGGCGCCGCCCTCAAGCAGCTGGCGCCGGCCGACCTCGACGTCGACTACGTCGCCGAGACCGCCTTCGACGGCGCGCGCTATCTCGACAGCCTGGTGGCGAAGGAGACCGCGGCATGAACGGCCCAATGAACGGTCTCGAGCGCATCCTCGCCGCGGCGCGCGGCCAGCCGGCGGACCGCGTCCCCTTCGTGCCGCAGCTGTTCGGCCATGCCGCCGTCACCGCCGGCGTGCGCCTGGCCGACTACCTGCGCGACGGACGCCTGCTGGCCGAGTGCCAGTTGCGCGAAAGGGAACGCTACGGCGGCGACGCGGTGTTCGCCTTCACCGACTTCGGCATCGAGGCCGAAGCTCTCGGCGCGCAACTCAAGTACTACGACGCGCAGTATCCCGACATCGTCGTCCCCGCGCTGGCGCCGCCGGACGATGCCGCGCGCCTGGCGCCGCCCGACCCGGCGGCGGCCGGCCGCCAGCCGGAAGTGCTGCGTGCGGTCGGCCGGCTGCGCGCGGCGCTCGGCGACTGCGCCTGCGTGGCCGGCGCGATTGCCGGACCGATGACCCTGGCCACCCAGCTCTACGGCACCGAGACGGCGCTGTTCCTCGCCGTGGACGATCCCGAGCGTTTCGACCGCGCACTCGACCTCGCCGCGGCGACGGCGCTCGCCTTCGGCGCCGCGCAGCTGGCGGCGGGCGCCCACGCGATCGTCGTCTTCGACCCGGGCGCTTCGCCGGCGATGGTGCCGGCGGAGTTCTTCCGCGTGCGGCTGCAGCGGCGGCTGACGCGGCTCGTCGCCGGGCTGCGGGCCGCCGGCGCGTCGCTGATCTGGCTCAACATCGCCGGCCCGACCGCACCGATCCTGCCCCACGACGCGGAGATCGGCGCCGACATCGCCACCTTCGACTACTACGTCGATGCCACGACGGCGCAGCGGCGGCTGCCGCGCACCTGCCTGGCCGGCAACCTCAAGTCGCTCGACTTCCTCGCGCCCGCGGCGCCGATCGGGCTGCCGGTGGCTGCTTCTGTGATCAGGATGGCTTCGCCATGCTCCGTCGCGGCTTCGAGGGCGTACTCGGGCCAGTCCGGCTCGAGGGCGAGGGTGAGCCAGGCCTGCATCTCTTGCAGCGCGTCAGGGGTGAGGCGGGAGAGGCGAATGCGGCCGGCCGCGACTGCTTCGTCCGGGGTG
>CAYNCH010000123.1:0-5743 GCA_964395815.1 uncultured Methyloversatilis sp. | reverse complement strand
ATTCGGCGGCGCTGCAACTGACCAGCAGCGTCTTCGAAAACACCCTGCAGGGCGTGGTGATCGCCGACAGCCACGGCAACATCATCGACGTCAACCCGTCCTTCTCCGACATCACCGGCTACGAACGGGACGAAGTGATCGGACAGAATCCGCGCATTCTCAATTCCGGCCGCCAGGGCCCGGACTTTTACGAGGGGATGTGGGAAGCGCTCCTGAAGACCGGCCACTGGCGCGGCGAAATCTGGAACCGGCGCAAGGATGGCGAAATCTACCCGGAACTCCTGACCATATCCGCCGTGCATGACGAAAGCGGCAGCACGAGCCATTACGTGGCCGTTTTTTCGGATATTTCGCAGATCAAGACCCATCAGCAGCAGCTGGAAAATATCGCCCATTTCGATGCCCTGACCGGGCTGCCCAACCGCTTGCTGCTCGGCGACCGCATGCGCCAGGCCATCGCCCAGACGCGCCGCGCCGATCATCTGCTCGCGGTCTGCTATCTCGACCTGGACAACTTCAAGCCGATCAACGATTCGCTCGGTCACGAGGCGGGCGACGCCCTGCTCGTCGAAATCGCGCGACGCCTGAAAGGCTGCGTGCGCGGTGGCGACACGGTGGCGCGCCTGGGCGGAGACGAATTCGTCCTGCTGCTGACGGAACTGACGCATATCGACGAATGCGAAGCCGTGCTGGACCGGATTCTGGCAACCATCGGCATGCCCTGCGCGATCGCCGGACACAAGGTCAGCGTTTCGGGCAGCATCGGTCTGACCCTATTCCCGCTCGACGATGCCGATCCCGACACCTTGCTGCGTCACGCCGACCAGGCGATGTACAAGTCCAAACAGACGGGACGCAGTTGCTACCACCTCTTCAACGCCGAGCAGGATCGCCGTGCCCGTGCCCACCACGAAGCACTGCAGCGGATTGAAAAAGCGCTGCATAACGGCGAATTCGTATTGCATTACCAGCCACAGGTCGATCTGCGGGCTGGTCGTGTCGTCGGTGCGGAAGCCCTGATCCGCTGGCAGGATCCCGAACGTGGCCTGCTGCCGCCGGGCGCCTTCCTGCCCGATGTCGAGCGGCACGATCTGATCGTCGCGCTCGGTGAATGGGTCATCGATGCCAGCCTGCAGCAACTGGGGCGATGGCAGGCGCAAGGGCTGGACCTCCAGGTCAGCGTCAATATCGCGGCGCGCCACCTGCAGCGCGAGGATTTCGTCGAGCGGCTGCGCGCGCTGATCGATGCACGGCCGAACGTCACGGTCGCCGGCCGCCTCGAACTCGAGGTCGTCGAATCCACCGCGATCGAAGACATGAGCCGCATCCCCCATCTCATCGAAGAATGCCGCGCCCTCGGCATCGGCTTCGCGATCGACGATTTCGGCATCGGCTACTCCTCGCTGACGTATTTCAAGACCCTACCGGTCGATACCCTGAAAATCGACCAATCCTTCATCCGCGACATGCTCAAGGATCCCGACGACCTCGCCATCGTCGAGGGCGTCATCGGTCTTTCGAAGGTCTTCCGCCGCCGCGTGATTGCCGAAGGCGTGGAAACTGTCGAACATGGCATCGCCCTGCTCGGCCTGGGCTGCGATCTGGCACAAGGCTGGGGCATCGCCCGGCCGATGCCGGCGGATGACTTTGCGACCTGGGTGCGCGGCTGGCAGCCGGATCCGGCCTGGTCGGCCGTCAGTCGCAGTCACTGGCCGCGCGAGGACATCCAATTGCTGGTGGCGGAAAACAACCACCGCGCCTGGGTGGATCGTATCGCCAACCTGCTGGCCGGCATCGGCGACGGCACACTGCCGGAAACCGATCCGCATGCCTGCCGTTTCGGCCAGTGGTACGACACCCTGGGACGACTGCGTCACGGCACCATTCCCGAATTCGCCGCCATCGACGCGGTGCACCGACGCATCCACGCGATCGGGACAGACGCGCTGGACCTGCACGCCGCAGGCCGCGATGCCGAGGCCCGCAACTTGCTGCCGGAGCTTTTCCGGTTGCGTGAAGAACTGGTCGCGCATCTGCACGCGCTCCAGTCATCCGTTGCCACCCTGCCCTAGCCGTTCTGCCCGGACATCGCCGAGCCGCCGCTGAGCGCTAGCGGCGACTGACCTGGGCAACCCCCGCCACCTCGCCGAGAATGCCGAGGATGCGCTGCAACTGGCTGGCGGTGGCGAGTTCGACCGTGAAGGACATGCGGGCGATGCCGCCCTTCGTCTGGGTCTTCACGGCCGTGACATTCACCTTTTCCTTCGACAGGATGTCGGAAATGTCGCGCAACAGCCCCTGCCGGTCCGTCGCCTCGACGCGCAGGTCGCAGGCGAACAGGCTCGCCTGCTTGTCGCCCCAGGCAGCCTCGATGACACGCTCGGGATTGCGCGCCGCCATGTTGCGGAAGTTGGCGCACTCGATGCGATGGACCGAAACGCCGCGCCCGCGCGTGACGAAGCCGGCAATCGCATCCGGCGGCACCGGCTTGCAGCAGCGGCCGAGCTGGGTCATCAGCTTGTCCATGCCGACGACGAGGATCTGCCCGCTGCCCTCGCCCGCCTTGGCGCGATGGGTCTGGATCTCCGGTTCGGGTGTGCTGGCCGCCGGCGTACCGCGGACCGCCGCCTCGATGGCGCGCGGGCCGATTTCGCTGCGGGCGGCGGCGAGAAACAGGGCTTCCGGGTTCCTGAAACCCAGCTTGTGGGCGAGTTCGTCGAGGTTCGCCTGCGCGGCGCCATCGCGCTGCAGTTCCTTCGTCACGAAGCTGCGCCCTTCGGCGAGCATCTGCGCCTCCTGCTGGGCGGCGAACCAGGCCTTGACCTTTTGCCGCGCGCGCGGCGAAACGAGATAGCCCGGATTGAGCCAGTCTCGCGAGGGCCCGCCACTCTTGACGGTGGTGATCTCCACCTGCTGGCCGCTCTTGAGCGGCGTGTTGAGCGGCACGAGATGGCCGTCGATCTTCGCGCCACGGCAGCGGTGGCCGAGATCGGTATGCAGGCGGTAGGCGAAATCGATCGGCGTGGCCCCCTGCGGCAGGTCGATCACGCGGCCTTGCGGCGTCATAACGTAAATCGTGTCGTCGAGGGCGGCTCGCTTGAACTGCTCGACCCAGACGGCCGAATCGGTGATCTCATCGCGCCACGACAGCAGCTGCCGCAGCCAGGCGATCTTGTCGTCGTAGGCCGAGTCGGCCTTCGTTGGTGTATTGCCCGCCTCCTTGTAGCGCCAGTGCGCCGCCACACCCAGTTCGGCGTGGGCGTGCATCTCGGGCGTGCGGATCTGCACTTCTAGGGCGCGCCCATCCTCGGCCATCACGGCGGTATGTAAGGAACGGTAGTAGTTGCCCTTCGGATGCGAGATGTAGTCGTCGAACTCGCCGTGAATCGGCTGCCACAGCGCATGCACGATGCCCAGCGCGGTGTAGCAGTCCTTGACCTCGGCGACGATGATGCGCAGCGCGCGCACATCATAGACCTGCTCGAAGTCCAGATGCTTCTGGCGCATCTTGTTCCAGATGCTGTAGATGTGTTTGGGACGGCCATAGACCTCGGCATCGGTCACGCCGGACTTGGCCAGTTCCTCCTTGAGGCGCGTGACAGCGGAAACGATGAAGGCTTCGCGCTCCAGCCGCTTCTCGTCCAGCTGCCTGGCGATCCGCTTGTACGTCGCCGGCTCGATGAAGCGGAACGACAGGTCCTCGATCTCCCACTTGATCTGCCAGACGCCCAGCCGGTTGGCCAGCGGCGCATAGATTTCGAGGCTTTCGCGGGCGATGTCGGCACGTTCGGCGCTGTCATGGTCGGTCAGCCAGCGCAGTGTCTGGGTACGCGAAGCCAGCCGCACCAGCACCACGCGGATGTCGGCCGCCAGTGCCAGCAGCATCTTGCGCAGGATTTCGGCCTGGGTCTGCACGCCGGAGGCGCCTTGCGTCTTGGCCTGCGTCAGCGGTCGCAGGCTCTTGAGGCGGTAGAGCCCATCGACGATATCGGCGACCGACGCGTCCCAGCGCTCGGTCAGCACCGCGCGTGCCTGTTCGAGAAAATCCGGTGCAGCGAATAACAAGGCCGCCAGGCGACTGTCGAGGTCGAGATTCAATGCGGCAAGGATCAACGCGGCGCCAAGGCCATGCTCGAACGCCGTCTCGCCAGTGCCGACTTTTCCACCGCCATACAGCTCGCTGGCGAAGCTGACGGCGAGCAGCAGACGCTGCGCGCCTTCGTCAGTCAGACCGGCAACGAGGCGATCGAGCGTCGCCGCATCGACACCGGTCTCCGGCAGGGCGTGGACGACGGAGACCATCGACCGGGGCTAACCCACCCACTGCCGCGCGTTGCGGAACATCCTCAGCCACGGGCTGTCTTCGCCCAGATCGGCGGGATGCCACGACATCTGCACGGTGCGGAAGGTGCGCTCGGGGTGAGGCATCATGATCGTCGCCCGGCCATCCAGCGTGGTCACACCGGCGATGCCGGCGGGCGAACCATTCGGGTTGTACGGGTAGGTCGTGGCGACCGCGCCGCGATTGTCGATATAGCGCAAGGCCACTGTCGCCTGGTTCTCGCCGGCGAACACGGCCCGACCCTCCCCATGCGAGACCACCACCGGCAACCGCGAACCGGCCATGCCGGCAAGGAAAATCGACGGTGAAGCGGGAATCTCGCTCATCACGAAACGCGCCTCGAAACGTTCGCTGCGGTTCTGGTGGAAAGTCGGCCAGTCTTGCGCGCCGGGAATGATCGGCGCAAGGTGTGCCATCATCTGGCAGCCATTACAGATGCCCAGCGAGAAGGTGTCGGGCCGCGCGAAGAAGGCGGCAAATTCGTCCTTGAGTTCCGGATGGAACAGCACCGATTTCGCCCAGCCCTGCCCCGCGCCGAGCACGTCACCGTAGGAGAAACCGCCGCAGGCGGCGAGGCCCTTGAAGTCGGCCAGCTTGATGCGACCCGCCATCAGGTCGGACATGTGCACGTCGACGGTGGCGAAACCCGCGCGGTCGAAAGCGGCAGCCATTTCGACCTCGCCGTTGACGCCCTGCTCTCTCAAGATGGCCATTTTCGGCCGGCTACCACCGACCGTGAAGCTTGCCGCCGGATCAAAGGTCAATTGACACGACAGGCCGGGATTATCGGCATCGAGCAGCGCGTCGAATTCTTCCTGCGCGCACTCCGGATCGTCGCGCAGCTTGGCGATCTGGTAGCTGACCTCGCTCCAGGCCCGCTGCAGGTCAACCCGCCGTACCGCCAGCGCCGACTTTGCGTTGCGCCAGACACGCAGTTCGTCGGCATCGTTGAGTGTGCCGATGATGTGCGAGCAGGCGCCAAGACCGGCGTCGCGCAGCGTCTGCATCACGGCGGCGCGGTCATCGCGGCGAATCTGGATGACGGCGCCGAGCTCCTCGTTGAACAGCGCCGCGATCATGCGGTCGCGCATGCGGCCGTCGATGATCTGCGGCATGCGCTCGATGCCGTCGACATCATTCATCAGCGGGTCGTAACACAGCGCGTCGAGATTGAGCGACACACCGAGGTGGCTGGCAAAACTCATCTCGGCCACGGTGGCGAGCAGGCCGCCATCGGCACGGTCGTGATAGGCCAGAATCCTCGGCCGCAGCGTCTGGATCGCGGTGAAGAAGGCTTTCAGCAAACCCGCATCCGCATCGGGCGACACGTCACCACTCACGCCCTGCACCTGCGCCAGCGCCGAGCCGCCGAGGCGGTTCTTGCCGTTGCCGAGGTCGATC
>CAYNCH010000122.1:0-5748 GCA_964395815.1 uncultured Methyloversatilis sp. | reverse complement strand
TCGACACAGGCCCGATGCTGCTCGCCGAAACGACAAAAGTCGGCGCCGGCGAGACGGCGGCCACGCTGCATGATCGGCTTGCCGATATCGGCGGACGGCTGATCGTGGCCGCGCTGCGTCAGCTCGATGGCCTGTCGCCGGCGATCCAGCCCGAAGCCGGCGTCACCTATGCCGCCAAGATCGGCAAGGCCGAAGCGGCCATCGACTGGCGACGGTCGGCGTCCGAGATCGAGCGGCGCATCCGCGCCTTCGATCCGTTTCCCGGCTGCACCGCGCAGCTGGGCGATGCGACGCTCAAGCTCTGGCGTGCGGAGATGGCTGCCGGCACGGGGCAACCCGGCGAAATCCTCGCGGTCGCCCCGGAGGGCATCACGGTCGCCTGCGGAACGGGTGCGCTGCGGCTCGTCGAACTGCAGAAGCCCGGTGGCCGCCGTCTCGCCAGCGCCGACTTTCTGCACGGCTTTGCGCTGACGGCCGGGCAGCGCTTCGCCCTTTCCGCCGCTTGAAGCAGCCGCCACTCTCGGCTGCGCTGGCCGCGGCGGCGAAACTGGTCGGCGACGTGATCGCCGGCCATACGCCCGAAGCGTTTCTGGCACAGCTCGATGCCGCGTTGCGTCCGGCAGTCCTCGATCTCGGCTTCAACACCCTGCGCGATTACGGACGCGGCGATTTCCTGCTCGGCCGGCTGCTGGCCCGGCCGCTCGACCACGCGCCGACGCGCGCCCTGCTGCTGGTCGCGCTGGCCCGGCTGGAGCGTCGGCCGGAGGAGGCGCATACCCTTGTCGATCAGGCGGTCACGGCGGCCGCCAAGCGTTTCAAGGGGCTCGCCAATGCCGTACTGCGCAATTTCCTGAGACGCCGCGACGAACTGCTGGCCGCCGCGGACGGGGACGAGGTCGCCCGCTGGCGCCATCCGCGCTGGTGGCTCGATGCCTTGCAGGCTGCCTATCCGGCAGGCTGGCAGGCCATCGCCGCCGCCGGCAACGGCCATCCGCCGATGTGTCTGCGGTTCAACCGGCGCCGTCCTGCGGAAGCCGACTTTCCCGGGCGGCGCCTTGACGATGCCGCGCTGCTGCTCGACAGGCCGGTACCGGTCGAGCGCCTCCCCGGATTCCACGTCGGGCAAGTGTCGGTGCAGGACTGGGGTGCGCAGCAGGCGGCGCGACTGCTGGACGCGCGCGACGGCATGCGCGTGCTCGATGCCTGCGCCGCGCCCGGCGGCAAGACGGCGCATCTGCTCGAACGCGCCGACCTCGACCTGACGGCGCTCGAACTGGAAGCGGCACGCGCCCGCCGCATCACCGCGAACCTCGACCGGCTGGGGCTCTCCGCCACGGTCAGGGTCGCCGACGCCGCCTGTCCGGAAGACTGGTGGGATGGCCGGCCCTTCGACCGCATCCTCGCCGACGTACCCTGTTCGGCCTCGGGCGTGGTGCGCCGCCACCCCGACATAAAGTGGCTGCGGCGCGCGACCGATGTGGCGGGTTTCGCACGCACGCAGGCGCGCATCCTCGATGCCTTGTGGCCGATGCTGGCGCCGGGTGGCAAAATGCTCTATTGCACCTGTTCGGTATTCCCGCCGGAGAACGGCGAACAGGTGTGCGCCTTCCTCGCGCGCCATCCGGATGCGCGGCGGCTGCCGACCGGCGGTGAGGAAAACGAAGCGTACCAAATGCAATGGCAATTGCTGCCTGCGGCCGAACATGATGGTTTCTTCTATGCCCTGCTGGAAAAGACGCCTTGAGTGCTGTGCCTTGCTGCTCGGCTGTCTGCTATGCATCGGGCTGGCCCGCGCCGGCAGCATCGTCGCGGAAAGTGCCGACCTCGTCCCGAATGGCCAGGGCCTGGCGCTGACGGCCCGCTTCGGTATCGACCTCGGTCCGCGCCTCGAAGAAGCGGTTGGGCGCGGCGTGGCGCTCAACTTCCGGTTCGAGTTCGACCTCAAGCGCAAGCGGCGCTACTGGGTCGACGAACACATCACCGGCCGGGTACTCGAATACCGGCTCGGCTATCATGCCCTGACGCGCCAGTACCGCCTGTCGCTCGGCACGCTGCACCAGAACTTCGCGACCCTCGACGAAGCCCTGCAGGCCCTGGCGCGCGTCGTGCGGCTGCATGTCGTCGACCAGGATGTCGTGGTGGCCGGCGAAACCTATCTGGCGGCCGTGCGCCTGTCGCTCGACCACAACCAGCTGCCGAAGCCCCTGCAGGTCGATGCCATTGCCGACAGCGACTGGCGGGTCGAAGCCAAAACCCTGCGGTGGGAGTTCAAACCCGTCACTCCCCAGCCCCTTCCTCCCGGAAGGGCAGGCTAGTGGCACGCTGCGTGCGCTCGATGATGCTCGCCCGTCGTCCTGTTGCCCGATGATTGTCGCGCTCGCGATCACCGCCGGCCTGGGCGTCATTCTGGTGTTTCTGCTCGCGTCCGCGAGCGCGGATACCGCCTTTCTCGCCAGCCACACGCTGCTGCTGATCGGCGTCAATGCACTGGCGGCGCTGGTCCTCCTGGCGCTGGTGGCCGCGCAGGTGCGCCGGCTGTTCCGCGAATACCGGGCCGGCGTGTTCGGGGCGCGGCTCAAGTCGCGGCTGATGCTGATGCTGATGCTGATGGCCGTTGTGCCCGGCGCGCTGGTGTATGCGGTGTCGGCCCAGTTCGTCGTCAGGAGTATCGATACCTGGTTCGACGTGCGCGTCGAGGCGGCACTCGAGGGCGGCCTCGACCTAGGTCGAGGCGTGCTCGACGCCATGCAGACGGATCTGCTCGCCAAGGGCCGCTCGATGGCCTACGACCTGGCCGAGGCGAGGGCGCCCGGCGCCGTGCTGCTCAACCGCCTGCGCGAGCAGGCCGGTGTGCATGCCGCCACCCTGCTCACGGCCGGCGGCCATCTCGTGGCCAACAGCAGCGGCGACCTGCGCGGCCTGCTGCCCGCCCTGCCCGAAGTCGCCCAGTTGCGTCAGGCACGCCTCAGCACCGGCAGCGTGCGCGTCGAAGGCGATGCGACGAGCGGCTTCGTGGTACGCGCCCTGATTCCCGTCGGCGGTTATGGCCTTGCGGCCGAACCGCTCGTGCTCCAACTTGAACAACCGGTGCCGGAGGCGATCACGCAAAGCGCCGAGGCGGTCGAAGGCGCGCACCGGGATTACCAGGAGCTGCAGCTCGGCCGCAGCGGGCTCAAGCGCATGTATCTGCTGACGCTGACGTTCGCGCTTTCGCTCGCCTTGTTCGCAGCCATCGCGCTCGCCTTCTTTCTCGCCGCGCGGATTGCCAAGCCGCTGCTGATGCTGGCCGAGGGCACGCGCGCCGTGGCTGATGGCGACCTCACGCCGCGCGCCGTGCTGGAAACCGACGATGAACTGGGCGTGCTGACGCGTTCCTTCAACGAGATGACGATCCAGCTCGCCGAGGCGCGTGTCGAGCGCGAAACCGCGCAGCGCGCCGCCGTCTGGGGCGAGGTGGCGCGACGGCTCGCGCATGAGATCAAGAACCCGCTCACCCCGATCCAGCTGTCGGCCGAGCGCCTGCAGATGAAACTGGCCGGCAAGCTCGATGCGACGGATGCGGCGATGCTGGCGCGCGCCACCCGGACCATTGTCGACCAGGTCGAGGCGATGAAGAACATGGTGAACGACTTCCGCGACTACGCGCGCCTGCCGCCGCCCGTGCCGAAGCCGCTGGACCTCAACACGCTGGTCGGCGAAGTGCTGGAGCTGTATGCCGATGGCCCGGCCCCGATCGCCGTCAGCCTGGCGCCGGACATGCCGCGGGTCATGGCCGATCCCGACCAGATCCGCCAGGTGCTGCACAACCTGATCAAGAACGCCGGCGAAGCGATGGCGGACAGCAAGAAAGTCGGCGCCGACGGGACGGCGGCCATAGAAGTGACGACCGCCGCTACCGACCGCATGGCCGCCCTCGTCGTCAGCGACCGCGGCCATGGTTTCCCGCCGGAAATCCTCGCCCGCGCCTTCGAACCCTACGTCACCACCAAGACCAAGGGGACCGGGCTCGGGCTGGCGATCGTCAAAAAAATCGCTGACGATCACGGCGGTGCGGTGCGTCTTGCCAACCGCGCCGATGGCGGCGCCGAAGTAACGCTGTTATTGCCGCTTCATCGTTCCCCACAGCCGGCCGGCACAGCGGCATAATGTTGTAACCATGCCACAAATTCTGGTCATCGACGACGAAGTCGGCATCCGCGAGCTCCTGTCGGAAATCCTTACCGACGAGGGCCACGATGTCGCCACCGCGGAAAACGCCGCGGCCGCCCGCGCCTGGCGCGAAGCGCGGCGTCCCGACCTCGTCCTGCTCGATATCTGGATGCCTGATACCGATGGCGTGACCCTGCTCAAGGAGTGGGCTGCCGCCGGCCAGCTCACCATGCCGGTGCTGATGATGTCCGGCCATGCCACCATCGACACGGCGGTGGAGGCGACGCGCATCGGCGCCGTCGGTTTCCTCGAAAAGCCCATCGGCATGCAGAAACTGCTCGCCAGCGTGAAGCAGGCGCTCGAAAGCGTGCCCAAACCCGGCGCCGTCCTGTCGCTGGCCGCCTTTCCGCGCTCCGCACCGCTGAAGGATCTGCGCCGCCGCCTCGAACAGGTGATGAACCGCAGCCGCTCGGTGCTGCTGCGCGCCCCGGTCAGTTCGATCGTCGAACTGGCCGCCCGCACCCTGCAGACGCCCGGCAAGGCCTGGATCGATCTCGGCCACGACTCCAATCCGCTGACGCTCGAAATCCTCAACCAGGCCAGCGGCGGCGTGCTCTATTGCGGCGAACTGTCGCGCCTCACGCGCCTACAGCAAAAGAATCTTGCTTTCGCCCTCGACCGTCTCGAACGCCACAACCTGCGCATGGTCGTCGCCACCACGCTCGATGCCGCCGCACTCGCCGCGCTGGGCTGGGAGGAGGGCGTCGTCACGGCGCTGTTCGATGTCAGCGTCGGCCTGCCGTCGCTCGCCGAACTCAAGGACGACGTGCCCGACCTCGCCACCCATCTGCTCGTGCAGCTCGTCGAGGCCGGCGAAACGCCCAACCGTATCCTTTCGGTCGCCGCCCAGAATGCCCTGCGCCAGCATCCCTGGCCCGAGGGCTATACCCAGTTGAAAAGCACCGTCAAGTCGCTGGCACTGGCCGCGCTGGAAGAGGAAATCAGCGCCGAGGACGTGCAGCACCTGCTGTCCCCGGGCTCGGCCGGCCTGCCGGACGTGCCGCCCGGCCTGTTGCCGGAGATGATCACCCTGCCGCTGCGCGAGGCGCGCGAGATGTTCGAGAAGCTGTATTTCGAGCACCACATCCGCATCGAGGGCGGCAGCATGACGCGCCTGGCGGAAAAGACCGGGCTGGAACGCACGCACCTGTACCGCAAGCTCAAGGACCTCGGCCTGCGCAACGCGTCGAAGGACAGCGAGGAAACCTAGATGCGCATCCTGATCCTCGGCGCCGGCCAGGTCGGCGCCAGCGTCGCCGAGGCGCTCGCCTCGGAAGCCAATGACATCACCGTCATCGACCAGAACCGCGAGAGCCTGGCCCAGATCGCCGATCACCTCGACGTGCGCACGCTGGCCGGCAATGCCGCCTACCCGTCCACCCTGCGCGAGGCGGGCATCGAGGACACCGACCTGCTCGTCGCGGTGACGCAATCCGACCAGACCAACCTGGTGGCCTGCAAGATCGCGCGCAGCATGTTCAACGTGCCGACGCGTATCGCCCGGCTGCGTTCCCCCGACTTTCTCGACGATGCGCTGCT
>CAYNCH010000121.1:3885-5883 GCA_964395815.1 uncultured Methyloversatilis sp. | reverse complement strand
CTGCTCGGCGTAGCCGGTCGCGGTCATGCGGCGCGGATCGACGCCGGTGTCGATGAACAGGCGGACGACGCTGGCCGCACGGGCACCCGACAGTTCCCAGTTCGACGGGAACAGCGGGGTATTGATCGGCGCGTTGTCGGTATGTCCCTCGACGATCAAGGGAAAATCGGTGGTGGCGAGAATCTGGCCGACCGCGGTCAGCGCGCGGATCGCCGGAATCTGCAGACGCGCCTCGCCCGAATCGAACAGCACGCTGGCATTGATCTCAACGGTGATGCCCAGCGCCCCCTCGGTCACCCGCACCTGCCCCTGCGCCACCAGCGGTGCCAGCGCCTCGGTAATCTCCTTGGCCTTGTTGCGCAGCAGCTCCCGGTTTTGCTCGCGTTGCACATCGGTCTTGAGGGCGCTCGGCTGGGGTTTCTTGAACGGGATCGTTACCGGCATCGGGGCGTTGGGATTGACCTGCATCATCGCCCCGGCCGTATTGCCGGGAATATTCCGGAAGGCCGAGGAAATCGAATCCGACAGGACGCGATACTTGCCCTCGTTCACCGAGGAGATCGCGTACATCACGACAAAGAACGCAAACAGCAGCGTGATGAAGTCGGCGTAGGAAACGAGCCAGCGCTCGTGGTTCTCGTGTTCTTCTTCGCCCTTGCGTCGCCGGCCCATCGAAATCGCCACGATTAAACGATGTAGCCCTGCATCCGCGACTCGATGATCCGGGGGTTATCCCCGTTGGCGATGCCGACCAGGCCATCGACGAACATCTCGCGCAGAGCCACCAGGCGGGCGATATTGGCCAGCAGCTTCTTGGCCATCGGCAGGAAAATCAGGTTGGCCGCACCGACGCCATAGATGGTGGCGACGAAGGCGACGGCGATGCCGGCTCCCAGCTTGGACGGATCGGAGAGGTTTTCCATGACATGGATCAGGCCCATCACCGCGCCGAGGATGCCGATCGTCGGCGAATAGCCGCCCGCCGACTCCCAGACCTTGGCTGAAAGCTTCATCTGCTCTTCCCAGGCACCGATCTCGACGTCGAGCACTTCGCGCAGGCGTTCCGGTTCGGCACCATCGACCAGCAACTGCAGTCCCTTGCGCATGAAGGGGTCTTCGATCGAGGGAATCTGCGCCTCTAGCGCGAGCAGGCCTTCCTTGCGGGCGACATGGCTCCAGTTCGCGACTTGTTCGATCAACCGGGCAGGCTCGACGGCCGGCGGCACGAAGACCCAGCGCACCATCCTCATGCCCTGGGTGAACACCGGCAGCGGGCTTTGCAGCATCACGGCCCCCAATGTGCCGCCGATGACGATCAGGAAAGCCGTCGGCTGGATCAGGGAACCGATGTGCCCACCCTCCAGCACCTGGCCGACGAGAATGGCGGCGATACCGAGGATCAGGCCGGCGATACTGATCTTGTCCACGCGTCAACCTCCTGCCGTCTGCATCGCCGGCACGGCCGATGCGGCCTGCGGCGCCTTGGGCTTGCGGCTGCGCCGCTTGGCAGGCGCCTTGACCTTGCCCTCCTCGCCCAGCACGGCCACGCGCAGGCGCGCCACCGCCTGGCTGTGCAACTGGCAGACGCGCGACTCGGTGACCCCCATCACCTCGCCGATCTCGCGCAGGTTCAGATCCTGTTCGTAGTAAAGCGCCATCATCAGCTTCTCGCGTTCGGGCAAGGCGCCGATCGCCGTGACCAGCGCGCCGCGCAGATCGCTTTCCTCGAGAATGGCCAGCGGGTCGAGCGATACGCCGGCGGGATGATGGTCGAGAAAGTCCTCGTCGTCGCCGGCCAGGTCTTCCAGATAGATCAACTGGTGGCCGCGCGCGTCCTGCAGGAGCTTCTGGTAATCGGCCAGCGGCATGTCGAGCGCGGCCGCGAGTTCGCCCTCGCTGGGCTGTCGGCCCTGCTCGTGTTCGAGCTTCTGGATGGCCGTCTCGACACGGCGCATCTCCTTGCGGATGCCGCGCGGCAACCAGTCGTTCTCGCGCAAT
>CAYNCH010000121.1:0-3875 GCA_964395815.1 uncultured Methyloversatilis sp. | reverse complement strand
GTACCCGCTGTACCGCGTAGGTCTCGAACTGGGCCCCCATGCCTTCCTCGAACCGGCCGAGCGCATCCAGCAGGCCGAGCATGCCGTTCTGCACGAGATCATCGACCTGCACGCTGGCCGGCAGCTTCGCCATCAGGTGATAGGCGATGCGCTTGACCAGCGGAGCATATTGATTGACGAGCCGCTCCTTCTCGAGCGTCCCCTGGGCGGTATACATCGTCGGTGGCGTCGGACTCAAATGGGTGCGTTCTGGAGCACGTTGTTTGGCGGCGCATCGTACGGGAAAGATGCCCGGAAACTATAGCACCGAATCGTGCCGCCCTGCCCTGGCCGGTCGGCCGGCCGCCGGCTCCACCCTATCCGCCATCGACGCCGATGTCATGCCCAGGTATTCAAGCCGGACGCCCAGGTAGTCGTGGGCGACGCGCCGCATGGTGTCGAACAGTGCCGCGGCCTCCTCGGCCGAGCGGGCGTGCGTGATGGCGATGCGGAAGCAGCCGCTGCCCTCTTCGCTGACGATGCGCTTCATCAGCGCGTAGGCATCGATGACATCGGCCTCGCGCGCGGCCACCGCCAGCGTCACGGCCGGCGCACCGAACAGGCGCCGCAACCCTGCCGCTTGATCGCCATCGTGCATGTGCATGCTGTCGTTTGGTGGCGGATCAGGCCAGCGCCGCCCTGCGCACGCTACCCGCTGCCGGCATGACCAGCCCCATCTCTTCTTCGCGGAGGCGATGCACGGACGTTTCGGCCGGCTGCTTGAAGGCGCGGTGCAACAGATAGTTGCGATTCGGCAGGTGCAGGTCCTCGGGGACGCGCTGGCCATTCGCGACATAGGCGAGCAGCAAGCCGTTGCGCACCACGGCATCGAGCGCCGGGGCCAGCGACGCAGTCTCGTCGACCTTGGAGAGGATGCAGCCCGCCAGATCTTCGCCGGCGTAGTGGCGGATCACGTCATCGAGCGTGTCGCCACGGCTTGTCGCGTTGAGCAGCAGCAGCCGGCGCACTTCGCCGGCACGCATCAGCATCGCGGCCTGCTCGGCCACCATGCGGTCGCGCTGGCTCATGCCAACGGTGTCGATCAGCACCATATGCTTGCCGCGCAGGTCGGCCAATGTGCGGCGCAGATCCTCGCCGTCGCGCACCACATGGACGGGCACGCCGAGAATGCGGCCGTAGATGCGCAACTGCTCGTGCGCGCCGATCCGGTAGCCATCGGTGGTCAGCAGCGCCAGCTTGTCTGCACCATAGCGCACCACACAACGCGCGGCCAGCTTGGCGGTCGTGGTCGTCTTGCCGACGCCGGTCGGGCCGACGAGGGCAAACACGCCGCCACGCTCGATCAGGTCGTTCTCGCTGGTCAGCGTGCGCAGGCGGCGATTGACCGCGCCGGCCAGCCACTTGCGGCCGGTCTGCATGTCGAGATCTTCCGGCATGTCCTCGACCAGTCGACGCGCCAGCAGACCCGAGAAACCAGCTTCGAGCATCTCGCCGAGCAGTTGCGCCTTGACCGGCGCATGGCGGGTCATGTCGCTCCAGGCAAAGCCGGCCAACTGGCGTTCGAGCAAGCTCTTGATGCTCTGCATCTCGGTCATCAGCTGCTGCACCTGCGCGCCGTTATCGAGTCCGTTCATCATGCCGCCGGTCATGCCGACCTCGTTCGCGAGCAGGTCGGGTGCCGCAGCCCGCGGGCCTGTGGCCGGCTGCGCTACAGCAGGCTCTGCCTTTGGCGGCAAGGGCCGCGGCCGTACCCGCTCCGCTGGCGCGGCAGGCCGTGCCGCCGGTGCCGCAGCTGCAGTACGCGGAGGCTGCCAGGGCTGGAAGGGCGACGGCGCACGCGCTTTGGCTGAAAGCGAAACGGCGTAATCATCCACGTCGTCGGCCACCGGAAAAGTCGGCGCTGGCGGGACGGCAGCCGGTGCGCCCGCCTTGCTCGCTGGCGCGGCGGACGAAGCTGGCGGCGCCGGCTGCGCTGCAGCCACGGGTGCCGCGGCACTGCCGCCCTGCAGCGCGGCGAGACTGTCGGCCGACATCGCCATGATCTCGACGCCCCCCGGCACCGGCTTGTTGGAGATCACGATCGCCTCGGGGCCGAGCGCGGCCTTCACCTTGCGCAGCGCCTCGCGTGCACTCTCGCCGAAGAAGCGTTTCACTGTCATCTCGATGTCCTTTCAAATACCTTCATCACGATTTGGCGCCGATGATCGCCGTCACCTTGATGGTCTTCGTTTCCGGAATTTCGCTGTTCGCCAGCACTTTCAGGTTCGTCCAGGCGCGGCGCAGGAAACGCGATAGCAGCCAGCGCAGCTGTCCCGGCACCAGCAGCACCGGCGGCAGGCCCAGATCTTCTTGCCGTTTCGCCGCCTTCGCGGTCTCGTTCAGCAGCGTGTCGGCCAGGCCGGGCTCGATGCCCGAACCGTCGGCACCAGAGCCTTGCAGCGCCTGGCTCAGCAGGCGTTCGAGGCCGGGTTCGAGCGCCATCACTTGCAGGTCCTGGCCGGACGGGAAGATCTGCTGCACGATCGCACGGCCCAGCGCGATGCGCACCAGTGATGTCAGCTCGGTCGGGTCCTGGGTCCGCACGGCATTTTCGGCCAACGTCTCGATAATGCTGCGCATGTCGCGGATATTCACCCCCTCTTCCAGCAGGTTCTGCAACACGCGCTGTACCGTCGACAGCGGCAGGATCTTCGGTACCAGTTCCTCGATGAGCTTGGGCGCATCCTTGGCGATGTGGTCGAGCAGCGCCTGGGTTTCCTGCCGGCCGAGCAGTTCGGCGGCATGGGACAGGATCAGGTGGTTGAGATGGGTGGCGATCACCGTGCCGGCATCGACCACGGTGTAGCCCATCACGTGCGCCTGGTCGCGCATGCCCGCCTCGATCCAGACCGCCGGCAGGCCGAAGGCCGGGTCCTTGGTCGCGTTGCCGGGCAGCGGACCGCTGACGCGGCCGGGGTTGATTGCGAGGAACATGCCGGGCCAGGCTTCGCCGGCGCCGACCTCGACACCCTTGAGCGTGATGCGGTAGCCGTTCGGCTTGAGTTCGAGGTTATCGCGGATATGCACGGGGGCCGAGAGGAATCCGACCTCCTGCGCGAACTTCTTGCGCAGGCCACGAATACGGCGCAGCAGCTCGCCATCCTGGCCGCGATCGACCAGCGGAATCAGCCGATAGCCGACTTCGAGGCCGAGCACGTCGACCGGCGCGACGTCGGACCAGCTCGCCTCGGTATTCTCTTCCGGTGCGGCCGGCAACTCGGCGGGTTTTTCCTGCTCGGCGACGGTGCTTTCCCGGGCCTGCTGCATCTTCCACCAGGCCAGCCAGCCCAGTCCGCCCGCCAGCAGCAGGAAAACGAAGTGCGGCATGCCCGGAATGAGGCCCAGCACGCCGAGGATGCCGGCGGCGAGTCCCAGCACGATCGGGTTGCCGAACATCTGCCCCATGAAGGAGCTCGTGATGTCCTTCTCGTCATTGACGCGCGAGACCACCAGGCCCGCCGCCACCGAGATGACGAGGGCGGGTATCTGCGCGACCAGGCCATCGCCGATGGTCAGCAGGGTATAGACCTTGGCCGCCTGCCCGGCGCCCATGTCGTGCTGCAGCATGCCGACGATCAGCCCGCCGATGATGTTGATCAGCAGGATCAGGATGCCGGCGATGGCGTCGCCGCGCACGAACTTCGAGGCACCGTCCATGGAACCGAAGAAATCGGCTTCCTGCGAGATTTCCTTGCGGCGGCGGCGCGCCTCGTCCTCGCCGATCAGGCCGGCGTTGAGGTCGGCATCGATGGCCATCTGCTTGCCGGGCATCGCGTCCAGCGTGAAGCGCGCCGACACCTCGGCGATGCGGCCGGCGCCCTTGGTGATGACGACGA